>DATIEF010000030.1:0-7400 GCA_035455865.1 Gemmatimonadales bacterium
GAGCACGAAGATTCACGAAGAAAAGCTGTTGTTGTGGTCTTGGCACGGGCTTCCGCTCGCGCGACCATACCCATGTGCAGTTGTTCGTGCCTCTTCGTGCTCCTTCGTGTTCTTCGTGGTTGGGTCTTTCTCTGCATGGCGGATGACCATGGGCGACGCGGTGCCGTATCCGGGGCCGCGGCGGATGTCGGCGCTCGAGGTGCGGCGGTCGCAGTAACTGCTTGAACCACGAAGGGCACGAAGGAGCACGAAGACTCACGAAGAAACACGGTTGTCGTGGTCTTGGCACGGGCTTCCGCTCGCGCGACCATACCCATGCGCAGTTCTTCGTGCCTCTTCGTGCTCCTTCGTGTTCTTCGTGGTTGGATCTTTCCCTGCCCGGTCGAGATGGCCGCCTACCGCAGCATCGCCGCCGTGGAATCGGGGGACCCGTCGTTCGGCGCGGGCGTCAGGTGCAGCAGCCGGGCCAGCAGGTCGTACACGTGGATGTTCTGGAACGCCCCCACGGTGGCCCCGCGCTTGAAATCCGGCCCCTCCGCCACGAAGAGCGCCCGCATCGTGGGGAGCGTGTTGTCGTAGCCGTGCTCGCCGCCGTTGATGACGGGGCGGCGCTGGGCCCAGGCGTGCGTGGTCACGTACCAACCGTCGTCGGCGATGGCCACGATGGCGGGGATCCGCGGGTTCGAGTCATAGTGGAATCGCGCCGGCACCTCGGACTTGAGGTACACGGTCAGATGGGGGTTGGCCCCCTTGAGGCGCCGGTACACGCTGTCCACGTATCCCGCCTTCGGCGCGATCCGGGCGCCGGGCCCCGCCTCGATGAGCGTGTACCAGTCGTCGGGCACGTAGTCGTCGAGGTACACCACCCGGTCGGGGCTGGTGGCGGTCATCCCGTGGTCGGAGACGACGATCACGTCCACCTGGTCCTTCAACCCGAGCGAGTCGATCCCGGCCAGCAACTTGCCGATCTCCCCGTCCACCTCGGCGATGGCGGTGTCGACCTGCGGCGAGGCGGGACCGTGCATATGCCCCTGGTGGTCGGGTTCGCTGAAGTAGACGGCGATGAACTGCGGCGCCGAGTCATTCTTCATCGCGAGCCACTGGAGGACCTGGGCCACGCGGGCGTCGAAGGACACCCGTCCATCGTAGTGGCGCCAGAACTCGGGGCGGGCGCCTCCCTGGCCGGCCTCGGAGCCGGGCCAGAAGAAGACGGCGGCGTGCTTCCCCTGCTTCTCTGCGGTGGCCCAGATCGGCTCGCCCCCCCACCAGCGCGGGTCGACGTTGGCGGCGCTGTCGGAGAGGGAGAACCGGCCGAGCACCGAGTCGCGCATCGAGTTGCCGACGACGCCGTGGTGCTCCGGATAGAGGCCGGTCACGATGGCGTAGTGGTTCGGGAAGGTGAGCGAGGGGAACGACGGCTGCATCCACGCCGCGCGGACCCCTTCCTGGGCCAACTGCCGGAGGTGCACCGCGCCCGGACGCTCGAGGTAGTCGGCCCGGAAGCCGTCGAGCGACACCAGCACCACCTTATGGGCCTGCGCGCTGAGGCGCAGTGGCGCAGCGGCGCAGAGCACCAGCGCCAAGAGCGCCTTCCACCCCGCTGATAGCTGATAGCTGATGGCTGATAGCTTCATTCCCAACCCCTCAAGGCGTGAGATCCGACCGGCCCTCGATGATCACGAGCCGGCCGATGAGCAGGTCGAAGCGTCGGTGCAGCAGGATCTGCCGCACGTCGGGTGCCGGGATCCGGGTGCGGAGGTCGAGCCGTTCGGCGTACTCGATGTGACCGGGTGGCGGCGCGCCGTCGAGCGGCAGCGTGAGCGCCATCAGGCGTCCTTCCCGCACCAGCGAATCGGTGGCCGCGCTGTCGCGCGGGTCGTAGGGCGCCACCTGCGAGCCGGGCACGTCGAACCGGAAGCGCTCGTGCCGCATCAGGAAGGTGGACGGGAAGAGGATCGTCCGGTTGCCCAGCATGGCAAGGCTCGAGCCGGCGGCGGGGATGAACGGCCCGTCGAACGGCGCCAGCGCAAGGCCCAGCGACAGCCATCCACCGGCGACGGCCGCAGGGAGCCGCCAGCGGACGCCGTCGGCGCGCCCCACCACGGCCGAGAGCGCGAGCAGGAGCAGGAGCGCCAGGACGGCGAGTTGCCACGGATGGTACGACACGTCCGGCACCGCGCCGGGGAGACCCGTCACGATCCAGCAGAGTCCGCCGACCATCACCACCGCGAGCATCCCGGACACCCGCAGGAACCACGCCGGGATCCGTTCCCACCGGAGCGCCAGCAGCACCGAGAGCGCGGCGACGGTGGGGAGGAGGTAATTCTCCTGCCGCTGGCGGGGAGCGGTATAGATGACCAGGAACGCGAGGACGTAGCACCAGAGGTCGCGCTCGGCGGGAGTGAGCGGCGCGGCGGGGTCGACCGTCGGCGTCGAGCCCTGGTAGTCGCCGCCGGGGCCGCGCGATGCGAACCGGCCATCGGGCTCGCGGTGGCCTGCGTGCCCGCGCCGTGCGCGCCACGCCACGACCGCGAGCCCCAGGAGCGCCGGGCCCAGGAGGCCGAAGTTGACCAGGTCGCCGAGCCAGATGACGGTGATGGCGTTGTAATGGCCGGTCAGGAGGCCGGTGAGGTAGCTCCCGTGCTCGAACTTGCCGACGTTCTCCTTGACCACGAAGTCGTGGAGGATCGTGCCCGGGTACGGGTCGAAGACGAACCAGACCGCGAAGACCGCCACGCCGATCGCCGCCATCACCGCCAGCCGGCCGGTGTCCTCGCGCAGCGTGGCGCCGAGCCGCCACCCGCGCCGGCGCCACTGGATGAGGGCAAAGGCGGCGGTGACCGGCACGACCAGCATGAACGACTTATAGAGCGCGCCGATGCCCAGGCTCAGGCCGGAGGCCACCACCACCGGCCAGGAGAGCTCGCCGAAGGCGAGAAGCAGCACCACCGGAAGGAAGAGCCAGAACGTCTCGGGCCCGTTGGTCAGGAAGGGGCGGCCGTACTGGAAGGTCGACGCCGCGCCGGTGTAGATGAGCGCCGCGAGCCACCCGGTGCGGCGCTGGCCGGAGAGCTTCGTGGTGAGGAACCCGATGAGGAGCGCGATCGCCGCGGTGTAGAGGACGCTCGGGATCCGTAGCGCCAGGAGCGTCCACCACCGGCCCCAGTCGGTGGTGGCGATCCCCTGCCAGAAGAGGAGCGGGGGCTTGAAGTCGCAGATCCCCTTTTCGCAGACGAGGGGGAGGAGCTTCCCCTGTTCGCCGGTCATCCGGGCGATCTGGATGTAGAGGTCTTCGTCGCCGATCTTGAGGATGTTGCGGCCGCCGAGGTGGTAGAAGTACCCGGCGAACGTCACGGCGAGCGCCAGCGCGAGCCAGGCGACCCGGTGGTCGGTCGCGCGAGGGCGTCCCATCCCTACCGCCCGTCCCCCTGCTCCTTGAAGAGCGATGTCAGGTAGACCCCGATCGGGATGAGCGCCAGCGCGCCGATGATCTGGCCGACGTGGTTGGTGGCTTCATAGTCGAAGGGGACGGTGTGGGCGGCGTGCACGGTCGCCACGATGCCCATCACGAGGGCGACGAGGCCGGCGACGACGAGGAGGTGGCCGAGATAGCGCATCTTTGAGGGTCTCCGGAGGGTCGTGGAATGCGGGGCCCGGGATCGGAGAATCTACTAATTGGCGGCCATTCCCGCTCAGGTGGCCAGGCCCGCCCGGGGGGCCGGTCCCGGTGGCCCGGGAGACTACGGAGCCCCCCTCCGTAGCGCTCCGAATACCGGGCCATCCGGTCCGGCGGTAGCGTCCATCCATGCTGGAATCCCCGATCCCGGGACGCTGGTGGGGCCTGGTCCACGGACGCCGCTGATGCAGCTCGTATCGGTGGGGCTCGACCACACCAATTCAGACCTGGCCACCCGGGAACGGCTCTCCGTTCCGGGCCCGGCGCTCGACGACGCCCACGCGCAGTTCAAGGCCCGCCTCGGCGAAGGCTTCATCCTCTCCACCTGCAATCGCACCGAAGTGTACCACGCCGCGGATGACGCGGACGCCGCGGTGCGCCGCCTGGTCGATTTCCTGGCCGCGTCGGCCCGGCTCGACGCCGCGACGCTCCTTACCCAGCTCACCGTGCGCACCGGCGACCGGGCGGCGGAGCAGCTCTTTGCCGTGGCGGGTGGCCTCCGGTCGATGGTCGTTGGGGAGGACCAGATCCTGGCCCAGCTCAAGCTGGCGCTCGCCTCTGCGGAGCGGGTCGGCGCGCTCGGCGCCACGACCCACCGGCTCGGCACCGAGGCGCTGGCCGTCGGCAAGCGGGTGCGCGCCGAGACGCCGATCGGCCGCCACGCGGTGTCGGTGGTCTCCGTGGCGCTCGAGGTGTCGGGGGTCTCGGGGGGTGCCGAGGGACGTCGGGTGCTGGTGGTCGGGGCGGGGCAGACCGCCGAGCTCGTGCTCAAGCACGTCTGCGACGGGCGCCAGGACGGCGTGCCCCCCACGGTGGTCAACCGCGACGCGGAGCACGGGCGTGCGCTCGCCCGGCGCCACGGTGCCGCGGCCCGCGACTGGTCGGAGCTCGAGGCGGCCGTCGCGGGCGCCGACGTGGTGGTGAGCTGCACCAGCGCGCCGTGCATCGTGATCGGCGCCGACCTGGTGCGCCGGGCGCAGGAGGTGCGGGACGGGGCGCCGCTCGTGCTGGTGGACCTGGCCATGCCGCGGGACGTGGAGCCGGCGGCGGCGCTCGTGCCCGGGGTGCGGCTCGTGGGGCTCGACCAGCTGGAGGCCATCTGCCTGGAGCACCGCGAGCGCCGCCACGGCGCGCTCGGCGAGGCGGAGAAGATCGTGGCCCAGCAGGTCGACCGCTTCCGCAACTGGCTCCTGGCACGCGAGGCGGCGCCGACCATCAGCGCGCTGGTGAGCCGCGCCACCGCGATCCGCGACGCGGAAGTGGAGCGCGCCCTGGCCCGGATGCCGGAGCTCTCGGAGCCGGAGCAGGCCGCGCTCCGCCAGATGGCGGCGCGCATCGTCAACAAGCTGATGCACGGGCCCCTCACGGCGCTCAACGAGGCGCCGGAACCCGAGATCGCGGCGGCGGTGGAGCGGCTCTTCGGCGTCACCGGCGGGCCCCGCGCGGAGCGCGCGGCCTCCGGGATCCGCATGTGAACGTCCGCGATACGCTCTTCTGCCGCGCCGCGCGGCGGGAGCCGGTCGAACGCACCCCCGTCTGGTTCATGCGCCAGGCGGGGCGCGTCCTTCCCGAGTACCGCGCGGTCCGCGAGGGCCGTACCCTCCTCGAGATCACCCAGGTCCCCGAACTCTGCGCCGAGGTGACGCTCCAGCCGGTGGAGCGCTTCGACGTCGACGCGGCGGTGCTCTTTGCCGACATCGTCTCGCCGCTCGTGGCCATCGGCGTCGACGTGACGCTGGTGGACGACGTGGGCCCGGTGGTGGGTCATCCGATCCGGGCGAACGCGGATCTCGAGGCGCTCCGGCCCATCGAGCCGGGCCAGGACGTGCCGCACGTCCTGGAGACCATCCGGCTCATCGACCGGGAACTGGGCGGGCGGATCCCGGTCATCGGCTTCGCCGGGGCGCCATTCACCCTGGCCGCGTACCTCGTCGAGGGGCGCCCGTCGCGCGATTTCCTCCATACCAAGGCGATGATGTATTCCGCCCCGGCGCTCTGGCACGCGCTGATGGAGCGGCTCACCGCCATCATCGTCCCGTACCTGCGGGCGCAGGCCGAGGCGGGCGCCGGCGCCCTGCAGCTCTTCGACAGCTGGGTGGGTGCGCTCTCGCCGCAGGACTACGCGGAGTTCGTCCAGCCGTACGCCCGGCAGATCTTCAGCGAGCTCCGCGCCGCCGGCGTGCCGCTCATCCACTTCGGCACCAACACCGCCACGCTCCTCGATGCGATGAAGACCGACGGCGCCGGGGTCATCGGCGTCGACTGGCGCATCCCGCTCGACCAGGCGTGGGCGCAGGTCGGCCATGCGCTGGGCATCCAGGGGAACCTCGACCCGATGGCGCTCTGCGGCTCGCCGGAACACCTGAAGCGCGCCATCGCCGACGTGCTGCGACGGGCCGGCGGCCGCCCGGGGCACATCTTCAACCTGGGCCACGGACTCCATCCGGCGACACCGGTCGAGCAGGTGCAGCGCACCGTCGAATGGGTCCGGGAACTCGGCGCCCGCGCCGACGCCCCGCTCGCCGCGGCGGCCCGATGAGCGCGCGCCTGAAGAAGCTCACCATCGGCACCCGCGGGAGCCCGCTGGCGCTGGTGCAGACCGACCTCGCCGCCGCGGCGCTTCGGAGTGCCTGGCCAGGGCTGGAGGTCGACACCCTCCGCATCACCACCAAGGGCGACATCCTCCTCGACCAGCCGCTGTCGACCCTGGGTGACAAGGGGCTCTTCGTGGTGGAGATCGAAGCGGCGCTCCGCGATGGCCGCGCCGACCTGGCGGTGCACAGCGCCAAGGACCTCCCCTCGGAACTCCCGGTCGACATGCGGATCGCGGCCTTCGCGCGCCGGGCCGACCCGCGCGATGCGCTGGTGTCGAGGTTCGACGGCATCCAGGCGCTGCCGGTCGGCGCGCGGGTCGGCACCAGCAGCCCGCGTCGGAGCGCTCAGCTCAAGGCGCTCCGCCCGGACATCGAACTCCTCGACGTCCGCGGCAACGTCGGCACCCGGCTTCGGAAGCTCGCCGATGGCGGCTACGACGCCCTCCTCCTCGCCGCGGCGGGGCTCGAGCGGCTCGGCGTGCGGAGCGGCGCGGACGGCGCCGCCATCCACTTCCTCCCGGTCGAGACGATGCTCCCCGCACCGGGGCAGGGAGCCCTGGCCATCGAGGTGAATGCCGCCCGGCCCGACGTGGTGGAGATGGTGCGGGCGCTCAACGACCCCGACACCGAGGCCGCGGTGCTGGCGGAGCGGGCGTTCCTCGGCGCGGTGGGCGGTGGGTGCAGTTCCGCCGTGGCGGCGCACGCCCGGGTCCAGGGAGCGACGCTGTCCCTGCACGCGATGATCGGCGCGGTGGATGGCCGGTCGGTGCGCGGCACGACGACGGGCGGGTGTGCGGAGGGTCCGGCGCTTGCCGCGGCGCTGGCGTCGAAGCTCCTGGCCGAAGGGGGCGCGGAGCTCCTCCGCGGGGCGGCTGATGTCACGCGGGCCTGAGGCGGGCGCGCTTTCCGGCCGGACGGTGGTGCTCACCCGCTCCCGCGAACAGTCGCGTACCCTTACCGAGATGCTCGAATCCCGCGGCGCCACGGTGATCGTGGTCCCGATGATCCAGTTCGTCCCCGCCGCCGACCCCGCGCCGCTCGATGCCGCACTCGGCGGACTCTCAGGTTTCAACGTCGTCGCCTTCACCAGCGTCAATGCCGTCGCCGCGACCTTCGACCGGATGGGGGCG
>DATIEF010000031.1:0-11948 GCA_035455865.1 Gemmatimonadales bacterium
GCTCCTCGTGGCCGTCCGCCACGTCGGCGAGCTGGCCGAGGCGGATCGGCTGGCCGTTCCGCTGGGTCACCACCAGGTCGTAGAAGTCCTCCGGACGCTGGGGGCGGCCCGCAAGCCGGATGGCGGTCTCGGTGAGGCCGCTCGTGATCCGCCCCACCGGCGCCGCGAGGTTCTGGGCGTTGAGGGCGTTCACCACGTCGGCCACGCTCACACCCGCCGCCTGGAGCGCGGCGGCGTGCAGCTGCACGGTCAGCTCCCGCTTGACCCCGCCCACCACGGTGGCCTCGGCCACGCCGGGGATGCCGCGGATGGCGCGCGTGATGGTCGGATCGGCGATGCGGGTGAGCTGCGCCGGCGTGAGGGAGTCGGAGGTGAGCGCCAGCTGCATCACCGGGAGGTCGCCCGGGTCGATCCGGGTGAGCACCGGCTCCTTCATCTCGGCCGGCAGGTCGGACCGGCGCGCGGAGATCGCGTCGCGGATGTCCTGCGAGGCCTGGTCGATCGGCTTCTCGAAGCTGAAGAACGCCGTGATCTGCGCCAGGCCGTCGGTCGCGGTGGCGGTGGTCTTCCCGGCGTCGAGGCCGCTGATGGCGAAGATCCCTTCCTCGATCGGCTCGACCACCTCGCGCTCGACGGTGGCGGGCGAGGCGCCGGGATAGGCGATGGTGACCACCACCACCGGCTGCGACACGACGGGGAACTCGTCGGTCTGCAGGTTGAGCAGCGAGGCCACGCCGAAGGCGACGAGCGCGATCATCACCGTGACGGTGACGATCGGCCGCTTGATGGCGAAATCGGAGATGACCATCAGGGCGCCAGCCGGCGCGGGGCGCCGGGATCGGCGGGCAGCACCCGCACCAGGGTGCCGGCGCCGAGCGCCTGGGCGCTGCCGAGGAGGAGCGTGTCGCCGGCGGCGAGCGGCCCGACCAGCTCGACGCGGCCGGCCAGGTCGTCACGCACGCCGATGCGCACCTCCAGCACCTCGACCTTGCCGCCTCGCAGGCGCCGCACCAGCGGCGCGGGACCGGTCAGGTCCACCGCCGCCGGCGGCGCGGAGAGCCCGACGGTGGTGACGGTGCTGACCCGGCCCTGCGCATAGAGCCCCGACACCAGCGCGTGGCCCGAGTTGGGGATGCTCACCCGGATGCGCACCTGGCGGGTCACGGGGTCGACCGCCGGATTGATCCGGTCGATCCGGCCGGTGAAGCGCCGGTCGCCGAGCCCGGTCACCGAGAAGAGCACCGGCGTGCCCAGGTGGATGGCGCTGAGCTGGTCGACCGGCACCTGCGCCTCGAGCCGCATCCCCACCGGGTCCACCACGGTCACGAGCGGGGCGCCGACCTGCACCACGTCACCGGCATTGGCGGGGCGGTCGCTCACGAGCCCGCCGAAGGGCGCGCGGACCTGCGTGCGGTCGAGCTGCAGCTGCGCGTTGGCGAGTCGCGCCCGCGCGTCGGCGAGCGCCGCGTCCGCCGCGAGCGACCCCCGGTGCGCCGCCTCGAGGTCGCGCGCGGCGATGGCGCCCGCATCGGCCAGCCGCTGGTCGCGCTCCTCGTCGCGGTGGGCCTGGTCGGCCGTGCCCTGCGCGGCGGTGACGCCGCTCCGGGCGGAGAGCCACGCATCGCGGATGGCCGCGTCGTCGAGCTGGACGAGGAGCTGCCCCTGGCGCACCGGCTGGCCCGGGTCGGCCAGGACGCGGAGCACCCTGCCCCCCACCTCCGCCCGCAGCTCGGCCTCCTGCTCCGCCGCCAGCGCCCCCGACACGGTCGGCCCGCTCCGGAGCGTGTCCCGGGTGAGCACGGTCACGTTCTCCGCACCGATCGACACCGGGTCGAGCGCCGCGGCGGACGCGCCCGGCGCCGCCTTCCGGCACGCGCCGGCCGCCAGCACCATCACGAGGGCCGCAGCGGCGACCCGTCCTGTCGTATGCCTGTCCATGATCCCCACGTTCGTCGTCATTGTGCGGCCCCGGTCACTGGCCGATCGGCAGGTCGCCCAGCACGGCCAACCTGATCCGCGCCAGCTGCAGGTCGCGCGCCGCCTGCGCGCGCGTCGCCTGGGCCTGCTGCAGCTGCAGCCGGGCGTCGCTCAGCTCGGTCTGCGTCGAGATCCCCTCGCGGTAGCGCACCTCGGCGATCCCGTACGCCTTGGCCGCCTGCTCCACCGTCCCCTGGCCGGCGGTCCACGCCGCCTCCGCCGCCTCGAGCTGGGTCTCGGCCGAGCGCGCGTCGAGGGCGGCGGCTTTTCGCGCCTGCCGCAGCCGGAGCCGCGCCTCGTCGAGGTTGGCCGCCGCGGTCCGGCGCTGGGCGCCGAGCCGCCCGCCGGTGAAGAGCGGCACCGACGCGCCGAGCACCACGCTCCAGTTGGTCACGAAGCTGTTGAGGTCGGGCAGGCCCGACGACGGATAGGCCAGCTTGGTGTACGTGCTGCTCAGGGTGAGCGTGGGCCACATCGTCCCCCGCGCCGACCGCCGCCGCGCCGCCATCTGGTCCACCGAGGCGGAGGCCTCGACCACGGCGGCCCGGTCATCCACGGCGGTGTCGCCCGAGAAGCGGGACACCTGCGGCGGCAGCGCCGCGTCGGGGCCCTCGAGCGGGGTGGTGAGCTCGAGCGAATCGCCCACCGGGATGTCGAGGAGCTGCTTGAGCCGGAGGAAGGCCAGCTCCCGCGCCGCCCGCCGCTGGATGAGCACCGGCACCTGGTTGTCCCGCGTCACCTGGGCCCGCAGGAGGTCGAACTCCGCCTTGCTGCCGACCTGGGTGGCGAGCGTGGTCTCGCTCAGGGTGCGCTCCGCCTGCACCAGCGCCGAATCGGCGATCACGTACAGCCGGTCGGAGAGGAGCGCATCGAAGTACGCCTGCGCCGTCGTGACGATGTTCTGCGCCTGCTGGGCGGTGAGCTCGGTCTCGGCCGAGCGCCTGCCCGCCTCCGCCGCCGCGCGGTCGCCCACGTTCTGCAGGCCGTTGAACAGCACCCAGCTCCCCTGCAGGCCGATGTCGTATTCGTTCGGCCGGCCGAAGGGAAGGTCCTTGAACGCCGAGAACGGGTTGGCGCCGCTCTGGCACTGGACCGCCGCCTCGAGCGAGTCGACCCGCTGGTCGATGGGCAGCCCGGTGTTGGGCACGAACTTGGAGCACTTGGTCGAGGCGCTCGTGTCCGAGCCGCCCGACAGCGCCGAGAACTGGCTCTTGAGCGTCCGGGTGTAGCTCGCCACGCCGGTGAGCTGCGGCAGGAAGGCGCTCCGCGTCCGGGAGACCTCCGCACCGGCGCGGTCGAGCCCCGCGCGCGCGATGCCGATGGCCTCGTTGGACCGCTCCGAGAGCGTCACCGCCGTGTCGAGCGACACCCGCCGCACCACGGGAGCCTGCGCCATCGCCGCGCCCGCCATCAGCGAGAGCAGCGTCCCGACCACCGCCGACCGCCTGGGTCCGTTCATTCCCTTGCCGTTTCCCGGATCTCCACGCCGATGCCGCGCACGAAGATCCGCACATATCCGTCGAGGTCCCGCACCGGATCCTGGCCGAAGAGGCCGGGCATCACGTCCCGCACGATCGCATCCACGAAGAGCGCCGAGAGGAACATCGTGGCCGCGGTCCGCGGATCGAACTCGCCGCGCGCCGCGCCGGTCCGCTGCAGGCGCTCGAGGTACCCGGCCAGGCGCGCGCCGGCCATCGTCATCGGGTGCTCCGAGGGCCGGAGGAGGTCGGGATGCTCCTCGACCTCGCCCAGCGCAGTGCGGATGAGGGCGCTGTGGCGGCGGATGTCGGCCACCCGCCGGCCGGCCCACTCGGAGATCTCCGCCACCGGATCGCCCGGCACCTCGGGGAGCCCCAGGTCACCGGCATCGGCCTGGCACGACCCGATGGCGGTGTGGAGGAGCTCCGCCTTCGAACCGAAGTGACGGAAGAGCGTGAGCTCGTTGACCCCCGCCTCCTGCGCGATCCGCCGCGTCGTGGCGCCACGATACCCCGCCTCGGCGTAAAGCCGTGCGGCCGCATCGAGGAGGCGCTGCCGGAGATCCATGGCGCGATAAATAAACGAATGGTCATATAGATGCAAGCAACTACTTACAATTGGCGGCTGGCCCTAGCTGGCTTCTCAGAACCTCACTCCCCCGGTACTATCGGCCGTGCCCATCCCCCTACCATATGTCCACGACCTGCGGCGCCTGCCCGGCGGGCGCCGGTTGCGGACCCGGTTTGCGCCGAGTGTCACCGGGCGCCTCCACCTGGGACACCTGGTGAACGCGGTGTACGTGTGGGGGATCGCCCGCGCCATCGACGCGGAGGTGGCGCTCCGGCTCGAGGACCACGACCGGGGCCGCTTCCGCCCCGAGTACGAGACCGCGATACTGGACGATCTCGACTGGCTCGGCCTCACACCGGACCTCGGCGCCACCGCGGAGTTCCGCGCCGGGGCATCGCCCTGGCGGCAGAGTGACCGCGCGACACGCTACGCGGCAGCGCTCGCCGAGCTGCGGAGCACGGGCCTCACGTACGCGTGCGAGTGCAGCCGGTCGGCGCTCGCCCAGGCGGGAGAGCAGAACGACGGCGAGGAGGAGCGGCGCTACCCCGGCACCTGCCGCGACAAGGGGCTCCCGGAGGCGGCGGGGCGCCGGATCCGGGTGCGGATCGAGCCCGGCATCGAGCGCTTCGATGACGTCCGGCTGGGGCCGCAGGAGCAGGACCCTTCAGCCCAGTGCGGCGACCTCGTGGCGCGGGACGTCCAGGGGGACTGGACCTACCAGTTCGCGGTGGCGGTCGATGACCTCGACCAGGATATCACGCTCGTGATCCGGGGCCTCGACCTGCTGGGCTCGACGGGGCGCCAGCTCCGCCTGGCCCGCCTCCTCGGACGCCGGGATCCGCCCCGGTACCTCCACCATCCGCTGGTGACCGACGGGGCGGGGCGGAAGCTCAGCAAGCGCGACTTCGCCAGGTCGATCGCCGACCATCGCGGCGAAGGCAGGACGGCCGAGTCGCTCCTCGGCGAGGCGGCGTACCTCGGCGGACTGCTGCCCGAGGCGCGACCGCTCGGGGCGGCAGAGCTTCCCGGTCTGTTCGGTTGATGTGGGACCACGGAGGGCACGGAGGGACTCGGAGAGCCACGGAGGAACAACTGGTGTTGTGGGATCACCCACGGAGTGCCGCTCGCAATGCCACGTTCAATGCCGTTCTGCGTGTGTCTCCGTGATCCTCCGTGCCCGAGCCTGCCCTGAGCGCAGCGAAGGGTGGTCCCACCTTTCGATTGAGGTCAAATGAGCGCGAATGACCCCGACCGCGTGCGCCTCGACAAGTGGCTCTGGGCGGCGCGGTTCTACAAGACCCGGGCCCTCGCCGCCGAGGCGATCGACGGCGGGAAGGTCCACGTCAACGGCGAGCGCGCCAAGCGCTCCAAGCTGCTCCAGCTTGGCGATGACGTGCGGCTCCGGCAGGGGACGTACGAATACCGGCTGACCGTGCGCGGGATGTCGGAGCGGCGGGGTCCCGCCAAGGTGGCCGTGACACTCTATGAGGAGGATGCCGGCAGCCGGGCGGCGCGGGAGCGGATGGCGGAGCAGCTCGCCGCGATGCCGGCGCCGTTCCAGGTGGAGAAGGGCCGCCCCACCAAGAAGGACCGCCGGGAGCTGGAGCGCTTCCGGCGGTCGATGGACGGCGACGACGAGGAGTGAGCCGGGGCCCTTCAGCGCCCCGGCACGGCGGTCGTCCCGAAGCGGTACTCGGTGCGCGACGTGAACCGTTCACCGGGCCGGAGCACGGTGGTCGGGAATCCGGCGTGGTTCGGCGAATCGGGGAAATGCTGCGTCTCCAGGCAGAACGCGCCGCGGTGGACGTACACGTGGCCCGCCTTTCCGTGGATGGTCCCGTCGAGGAAGTTCCCGGTGTAGAACTGGATCCCCGGCTGCGTGGTGGAGATCTCGAGCGTCCGTCCGCTGGCGGGATCGACCACGCGGGCGGCCGGCACCAGTCCCGGTCCGTCGCGATCGAGGACGAAGTTGTGGTCGTAGCCGTGCCCGTACGCCAGCTGGGTGTCGGGAAGCGCGATCCGGGAGCCGATGGCCGTCGCGTTCCGGAAGTCGAACGGCGTGCCCGCCACCGGTGCGATGACGCCGGTCGGGATCAGCGTCGAGTCCACCGGCGTGTAGTGCGACGCGTGGAGCGTGAGCTCCTGCGCCAGCACGTCGCCGCTCCCCTCGCCCGCCAGGTTGAAGTAGGTATGCTGGCTCAGGTTGAGCACGGTGGCCCGGTCGGTCGTCGCGTCGTAGTCGACGGCCAGCCGGTCATCGGGCGTGAGCGTGTAGGTGACGTGCACCGTGAGCGTGCCCGGGTAGCCCTGGTCGCCGTCGGGGCTCACGTACGTGAAGGCGACCCCCACCGCGTCGCCGTGCTGGAACGGCGCCGCCTGCCACACCACCTTGTCGAATCCCCGCAGGCCGCCGTGCAGCGCGTTGGGCGGGTTGTTGATGGCCAGCTGGTACTCGTGGCCGTCGAGGGTGAACCGCCCGCGCGCGATGCGATTGGCGTACCGGCCCACCACCGCGCCGAAGTACGGCGACTCGGTCAGGTACGGCGCGAGCGAATCGAACCCGAGGGCCACGTCCGCGACGGTGCCGCGCGCGTCGGGCACCTTGATCGACAGGATCGTGGCGCCGTAGGTCATCGCCCGGACGGTCATCCCCCGGCCGTTGTCGAGCGTGTATGCGGTCACGTCCTGCCCGTCCGGCGTCCTCCCGAACGGCGCAGCACCGATCCGCGGGGCGGCGGTGTCGGTCACGGCGTCGATCCCGAGGTCGAAGACCTGCCCCCCGCGATCCTGGTGCACGTGGACGGCGACGAGGTTGGCTCCCGCGTGCAGTCCCGCGCGGGACACGTCGAACGGGAAGAAGCGATACGACGAGGTCCACGCGTCATAGTGGCCGACCAGGTTCCCGTTGAGGTAGACGTCCGCCGCGTCGTCGTGGGCGAGCCGGAGCCAGGGCACACCCCGGCCCGTGTCCTCCAGCGTGAACGACCGGCGGAGCCAGATGTCCGAGGTGCTCCAGCGCGTGCTGACCGGGATGTCGGCGCTGTCGCCGAACGGTGCGTGGCCCGCGCGCCAGGCGTGATCGTCGAACCCGGCTCCGGCCCATCCGCTGTCGGGCGCTTGGGTGGTGTAGCGCCACACCGCCGCCGGGCCCGCGGGCATCAATGGCCGCACCGTCGGGGGCGCGTGCACGAGGAGCCGATGGAGGCGCGCCGCGGAGGCCGGCAGCTTCACGACGGCGCGGTCGTAGGTCATGATGCCGTTGACCTCGACCTCGACGTCCGAGAGCTGGGTGTACACCGCCGCCGCGACCCCCGCTCCTTCCAGCCGGCGCAGCTGCTCGATCAGCGCGGTGTACGCATCGCCCAGGGAGTCGAGGGTCCCGAAGCGCCGGTAGCCCCAGCTTCCCTGGTCCTGCCAGGTATGGCCGACGAGCGGCAGCCCGAGCCCGCCGAATTCGCCGATCACCAGCGCGCGATGCGGGTCGGGCACCGGAAGGTCGGGCCCCGGATAGGTGTGGATGTCGTGCACGTCGCCCACGCCGGCGTCGGTCCAGCCGCTGGCATCGTCCACCAGGCGCGACGGATCCCGGTGCCTGAGCCAGGCGGTCACCTCGCGCGTCGCCGCGGGACTCCATTGCCCCCACCCCTCGTTGAACGGGACCCACATCACGATGGACGGATGCGTGTCGAGTGCGTCCACGATGCGGGAGAGCTCCCGCCGGAACTCCGTCCGCTCCGCCACGGTGCGATTGTCGGCGCTCGGCATGTCCTGCCAGACCAGGATGCCGAGGCTGTCGCAGTCGTAGTACCAGCGGGCCGGCTCCACCTTGACGTGCTTGCGGAGGAGGTTGAAGCCGAGCGACTTGATGGTGATGAGGTCGTTGAGCCGGGCCGCTTCGGTGGGCGCGGTGTAGAGCCCGTCGGGCCACCATCCTTGGTCCAGCAGGCCGTACTCGAAGAGGGGACGCCCGTTGAGGAAGAGCCGGAGCGTCCCCGATGCATCCCGCCGCACGGCGATGCTCCGCATCCCGAACTGGCCGCGCACGGTGTCGTGGCCCAGCGTCACCTGGATCCGGTACAAGTAGGGATCGTCCGGCGACCAGGCGCGCGGATGCCGGAGCAGGAGGTCCGTGGGACGCCCGACGGGGATGTTCTCCATCGACACGAGGCTGTCGCCTGCGAAGATGCGGACCCCGGCGATGCCATTGCTGGCGCCGGCGGCGGTCACCGTGACCCGCACGCGGCCGCCGGCCAGGTCGGGGACGATGGCGAGGCGTTCGACGTGGGCCACCGGCACCGGCTCGAGCCACACCGTCTGCCAGATCCCGGTGACGGCGGTGTACCAGATGCTGCCGGGCTTGAGCACCTGCTTGCCGCGCGGCTGGCCACCGGAGTCGGTCGGGTCGGTCACCTGGAGGACGATCTCCTGGCTCCCCGATGCGGCGAGCTTGGAAGTCACGTCGAAGGTGAACGGGTCGTAGCCGCCCACGTGTCGCCCGACGACCTTGCCGTTGACCCAGACGGTGGTGCTCCAGTCCACCGCACCGAAGTGCAGGAGCCAGCGGGTGCCCGCGGCGGGCCGGACCTCAACCCGGCGCCGGTACCAGAGCGCCTGGCTCGGCAGCACCGGGCGCCGCACGCCGGACAGCTGGGACTCGACCGCGAACGGCACCACGATCCGCCCATCCCAGTGTTCGGGACGCGCGGCGTGGCCGTCCTGGATGGCGTAGTCCCACGGCCCGTTCAGGTCCAGCCACGAACTGCGGCGCATTTCGGGGCGTGGGTATTCGGGGAGCGGGTGCAGGGTGTCGACGGCGGCGGCCCAACGGGTCACGAGCCGGGACTGGGCCGACGCGACGGAGGCGGCGAGCGCGAAGAGCAGAAGCAGCACGGAAGCGGATCGACGGATCGGCATTGCAGTCACACGGGTGAGGGGATGGGCGTAACTTACGGCTGGTCGGCCGACATCGCCACGCACCGGTTGACGCACCGTGCCCGGCCGGGAAGCTTGCAGTGTCCCTCCTCCGGTGAGATCTCGTGATCCTGCTCGTGCCATCCCTGCTCGCTCTTACGACCGCGCTCGGCGCCGGCGGGCCCGCCGCGACCCGGCACGCGGTCCTGGCCACGTTCGGTCCCCGCGGCCTGACGGAGATCCACGACCGGCGGAACGGCGCCGCGTGGCGCCTCCGTGCGGACGGCTTCCGGGTGGTCATCGACGGGAAGACGTACGACAGCGCGGACCTCCCTGCGCCGACGCGCTCGGCCAACGGTGGCCGCACCGCGTATCGATGGAAGGCCGGTCCATATGTGATCGACGCGGTCTACGAAACGCGGCCCGACTGGGCCTTCGTGAGCAAGCGCCTCGAGGTGACAGGCACCGGGACCTGGAAGGTCGACAGCGTGAGTCCGCTCCGGCTCGAGTTCGAAGCGACCCCCGGCGATGTCCACACCATCCCCGCCACGAACGGCGAGCTCGACACCGGCGCCTGGGGTGCGGCCATCCGCACCGGCCGCGGCCCCGGCCTGCTGGCGCTGGTCCAGGATCCCTTCCTCGCAATAGGCCACAGTGCCGGCCTGGTGACGGTGTCCTACGCGCCGGCGATGCCGTGGACCGCCGCCAACGGCGCGTTCCCGGCCGACCGAGCGCTGCTCATCCCGTACCAGGCCACCGGCCGCCGGCTCCCGGCCGCGATGGCACCGGAGTGGGCGTGGCATCAGGAGAGCGCCACGGACGGCCTCGACAAGGCGGAGGTCTCGGCGTTCGCGGACGCGGTGCGCGCCTTCCTCATTGCCCCTCCCGCACACCCGACGGACGTGTTCGTCGGCTGGACGGCCAATGACTACCAGGTCGACGTCGGCACCGCCGACGGTCAAGCCGAGTACCACCGGATCCTCGACCGCGCGGCGGAACTCGGCGCCCGGTTCGTGCTCTACGCGCCGGCCAACTCCACCCTTTCCACCCGCGATGAGAGCGTGGACGACTGGCATTGGGAATACGTGCTCTGGTTCGGGCTTGGCCCCCGCATCCGGCGCGGCGAATGGCGCCCCGACCGCGACACGCTCCCCGCCTCCATCAAGGGAATGATCGACTACGCCGGGAGCCGCGGGCTCAAGCTCCTCGCCTACGTGTATCCGGTGATGCCCTTTGCCGCCGACTCGAGCTGGATCGTGTCGCCCCCCGACGCGCCGGACCGGCACTACGCCAACCTCGCCAGCCGCGCGTTGCAGGACTGGCTCGTCACCCAGCTGACGGCGTTCTACCGGCGCAACGGCATCGGCGGATACTCCTTCGACCACACCTTCCTCGACCTCCCGGGCGCCGGGACCTACGCCCAGTGGTGGGGATGGCGCCGGGTCATGGAGGAGCTCAAGCGCCGGAACCCGGACATCGTGATCGACGGGCGCCAGGCCTACCAGCTCTACGGTCCCTGGTCGTGGCTCGCGGGGACGTATCCGCACCCCACCGGCACCGACGAGCAGCCGGAGAGCTTCGTGCCTTTCCCTGACCTCCACATCGACCGGGTCTCTGCGGACCGCGAACGCTACACCGCGTACCGTTACCGCAACTACGAATTCGCGCCGAGCGAGCTGGTGCCCGGTTTCATGACGCACCAGACCCCGCGCGCCGATGCCACCGGACGGATGCCGGAGCGAAGGACCGCTCGCGGCGGAGAACTCACGGCGTTCCGCACCCGGGACTGGGATCACCTCGGCTGGCGGTACTCGGTGCTCTCGTCGATCGCGGTGGCGGGGTGGAACAACGTCATCAACGACATCCCGGCGCGGGACCTGGCCGAGGATACGCTCTTCCGGGCTGCGGATGGCGCGTGGCTCCGCGGGTGGCTCGCGTGGGCTGACGCCCACCGCGAGTTCCTGCGCCGCACGCGGACCATCCTGGGCCCACCCGGCTTCGGCAAGGTCGACGGCACCGCGGCCATCGACGGCGATTCCGGCTACGTGTTCCTCTTCAACCCGAACGCCACCACCACCGGCGCCAGGGTGGCGCTCGACTCGGTGCTCGGTCTTCGGAGCCACGGGCGCTGGATCGTCACCGAGCTCGAGCCCCTGGCCGGCCGCCGCCGGGCCGGGCCGGCCCGGGGGATCTGGTCCACGGGAGACACACTGGCCGTCGAGGTCCCGCCGATCACCGCGCTCGTGCTCCAGGTGACACCGGCGCCGGCACGGATCGATGCGCCGGTCCTCTTCGGCGCGCCGGGCTCCGCGCGGCTGGCCGGGGACACGCTGCTGCTCGACGGGATGCGCGGGACGGCCGGGACCGATGCCGACGTTTCCGTCCTGCTCCGGGCGGGCGCGCGGGTGAACACAGTCCGCGTCGACGGTGCCGTGGCCACTGACGCCCGGGTCGCCGGAAATGTGGTGACCGTGCCGGTCCGCTTCGGCGGCGCCGCGTTCGGCCCCGACGAACGGGTGGGTGCCTACGACTCCACGTTCACCGGCGGCGCGTGGCACGCCACCTTCACGGTCCCCTCGCGCGTATTCGACCAGCTGGCCCGGCGGGCGCGACTGTGGCCGGTGCCGTGGACGGCGGAGGATCACGCCACGCCGTGGCTCGTCCCCGAGCGGCTGCTGCTGTACGCCCAGTTCGCGGAGCCGGACGACCGCTGGGAGCTCCGGATGTGGATCGACGGGCGGCCGGTGGAAGTGAAGAAGGCGTACTCGTCGGTGCGGCCGGTGCGCCACGACTTCGTCGGCTTCTATGCCGACGTGTCGCTCCTCACGGCCGACCGGCCCCATCAGGTGGAGCTCGAGGTGCCGCCGGTCCGCGCGGGGCAGTTCCAAGGGCTCTTCTTCGAGAACGTCGAACCCGAATACACCACGGCGGTGCCACGATGACCGAACGCGCTCCCCTTCCCACCCGGCCGCTCGGCACCACCGGGATGGACATCACCCGCGTCGGGCTCG
>DATIEF010000032.1:0-5573 GCA_035455865.1 Gemmatimonadales bacterium
GTCGCGGGTCGCGGGTCGCGGGTCGCGGGTCGCGGGTCGCGGGTCGGCCGAAGGTACCTGGGCCAAGCTCGCGGTCAACTGCCCGAGCCGATCCTCGCCTCGAGGGTGGCCCGCCAGTGGGGGCACAGAGCCTCCACCGCCAGAAGCCGTTCCACGGACTCACGGGGGCCCGACTTGTCCAGCTTGATGCGGTAGGCGTCCAGGACCGAGATCGCGTTGGGGTCGGCGTGCTCCAGGACCATCGGGGCGCCCGCGGCGGCCTCCCCCGGCTCGAGCACCCGGCAATACCAGCCGGTCCAGCCGTTGAGGCGGATCCGGGCAACGATGTCGGGGACGCCGAGTCGTGCCGCCAGGGTGCGGCAGGGTCCCCGTGCCGAGGCCACTTCGATGAGCGCGGATCCGACGCGGAACCGGTCGCCGATGTGGACGGTCGATTCGGTCAGTCCGCTGACCGTGAGGTTCTCGCCGAAAGCGCCGGGCCCGACCGGGCGGTCCCACTCCCGCGCCCACGATCCCTGGTGTTCGCGCACGTAGCAGCAGAGTGCGCGGGAGGGGCCACCGTGATGCCGGGCGTCGGCGTGCTCATCGCCCTCGACGCCGAGCGTCCCGATGCGGGCGGCACCGGCGACCGGCACCTTGCAGATGGCGGTCGTCTCGGCCTTCCCGGCGAAGGTCTCCTCTCGCACGGGGCCAGCGTGGACGGCCACCACGTGGGGGCCGGCGGGCCGGTTCATCCGTTGATCACTTCCCCGAGGATGGCACGGGCGATGACCATCCGCTGGATCTCGCTGGTGCCTTCGCCGATCTCGCAGACCTTGGCGTCGCGCATCATCCGTTCGACGGGATAGTCGGTGGTATAGCCGTACCCGCCGAAGACCTGCACGGCCTTCGTGGTGACGCGCATGGCGAGCTCGGAGCAGAAGAGCTTGGCCATCGCCGCCTCGGTCTTGAATGGGCGCCCGCGGGTCTTGAGCCACGCGGCGTGATAGAGGAGGTGCTTCCCCGCCTCGATCTCCAGCGCCATGTCGGCGAGCTGGAAGTGGATGCCCTGGAAACTCCCGATGTACTTCCCGAACTGCCGCCGGGTGCCGGCGTAGGCCAGGGCCTCCTCGTAGGCGCCCTCAGCGATCCCGAGCGAGAGCGCCGCGATGCCGATGCGCCCGCCGTCGAGGGTCTTGAGGAAGTTGATGAAGCCGTCGCCCAGGGTGCCGAGGACGTTGTCCTTCGGAACGATGGCGTCCTCGAAGATGAGCTCGCGGGTGTCGCTGGCCCGCCAGCCCATCTTGTCCTCCTTCCGGCCGGCACGGACGCCCTTGAGCTTCGGCAGGTCGGCGGCGTGGCCGACGCCGACCGCCTGGCAGCGCGCCAGGTCGACGGTGTCCTTGGTGACGATGAAGCTCGTGATGCCGCGGCTGCCGTGTCCCGGCGAGGTGCGGGCGGTGGCGACGAACACCTCACCCACGCCGGCGTGGGTGATGAACCGCTTGGCGCCGTTCAGGACGTAATGATCGCCCTTGTCGACGGCGGTGGTGGCAGTTCCGCCGGCGTCGGAGCCGGCGCCGGGCTCGGTGAGCCCGAACCCGCCCAGCACCTTGCCGGAGGCGAGGAGCGGCACGTACCGGCGGCGCTGGGCGTCGGTGCCGAAGTCGACGATGGGAGAGGTGCCGAGATTGGTGTGGGCACTGATGGTGAGGGCGTGGCTGGCGTCGACCTTGGCCATCTCGTGGATGGTGATGTAGTAGCTCAGCTGGTCCATCCCCGCCCCGCCCAGGTCCTCGCTCCACGGCACGCCGAGGAGGCCGAGCTCGCCCATCTTCCTGATGTTCTCCCACGGGAATTCGGCGGTGCGGTCCAGTTCACGGGCCACCGGGGCGATCTCCTTGCGGGAGAAATCGCGGACCATCTCGCGCACTTCGCGGTGGTGGTCGGAGAAGTAGAGTGCGTCGTCCATGAAGGGCCACCGGAAGTATGGCGCGCCGTGCCGGCACGGAAGGAACTGCTCGGATGGCCGGAATATAAGCGGGACAAGGGCCCGCTCCCGATCACGGCGTCGCGCCGGATGCGGCGACGGCCGCGAGGATCCGCTCGCCGTGCTTGATGAGGGTCCGGGGCCCCACCCCCTCGATCCGGGCGAGCTCGCCGCGGGTGGCGGGGCGCAGCTCGGCGATGCGCGCCAGGACCCGGTCGGTGATGACGGCGTAGGGCGGGATCGCCGCCGCCTCCGCGACCTCCGCCCGCCAGCAACCGAGCGCCCCGGCCACGGGGTCGGTCGGATCGGCGTGAGCGGCGACGCCGGCCGCGACACCGAGCGCGGTGAGGATCGCGGCACCATAGCGCTCGGCGATGACCGGGCCGACGCCGGGAACGTCCGCCAGCCCTGACGCCGATGCCGGCGGCACTTCTGCCAGCCGAGCAAGGGTAGCGGCGTCGAAGAGTTCGACCGCACCGCGACCGAGCCCGCGCTGCCACCGATGGAGCGCGCGGAGCCGCTGGCGCGCGCTGTCGTCGAGGGTGGCGGGCGGGGCGCCCGCGCCACAGCGATCGCAGCCGGCACAGCGGCGGAGCCGCTCGCCGAAGTACCGCACGAGCTCCGCCCGCCGGCAGCCGCCGGTACCGGCATAGCGTTCCATCGCAGCGATCCGGGCGAGCGTACGTTCGCGCCGCGCGCGGACCGGCCGCCAGTCGACCGCGCCGCGCTCAGGATGGAGTTCGCGCCGGAGGCGTTCGATCGACGCCAGCGTGTTGGCCGCCACGCCGCGATGCGGCGCCGGCTCCTGCCAGACCCGCTCGACCAGGTCGGTCGGCGGGAAGGTCACCTCCAGCTGGGCGCGATGGAGCCGGGCATCGTCGTCGCCGACGAGGAGGACGCAGCGGGCGAACGCCCCGTCGCGGCCGGCACGGCCCGCCTCCTGGTAGTAGCTCTCGAGCGTGGGCGGCATCATCCAGTGCACCACCAGGCGGACGTCGGGCTTGTCGATCCCCATTCCGAAGGCGCTGGTGGCCACCACGACCTCGACCTCGTCGCCCAGGAAGCGCTCGAGGGCCGCGGCGCGCTCGGCCTTGGTGAGCCCGGCGTGGTACGGCGCGGCCCTGAGCCCGGCCCGCGCCAAGGCGCGGCTCAGCCCTTCGGTGGCATTCCGCGTCGGGGCGTAGACCAGCGCCATCCGGTCGCCGCGCTTGAGGAGTTCCAGAAGCGCGTTCCAGCGCTCCGTCCGGCTGGCGACGCGGACGGCGCCGAACCACAGATTCGGACGGTCGAACGAGCCCAGGTGGACGTCGACCCCGCGCGACCGGCCCCAGGCGCCGAGCTTGAGGGCGGCGGTGATGTCGGCCCGGACCTCGGGCGTGGCACTGCCGGTGAGCGCCACGACGGGAGGCGCCCCGAGCTGCCAGCGCGACCGCGCGAGGCGCCGGAACCCAGGGCGGAAATCGTGCCCCCACTCGGTGATGCAGTGGGCCTCGTCGACCGCGAGGAGCGCCGGGCGGAGCTCGCGGCGGGAGAGCTCCCGGGTAAGCCGCTCGAGGCGCTCGGGCGAGGTGTAGAGGAGCTTCATCCGGCCGCTCGCCACGTCGTCGAGCACGGCGTCCTGCGCTTCGGGGCCCAGCGTGCTGTTGAGGGCCGCCGCGGGGACGCCGCGACGCGCGAGCGCTGCCACCTGATCCTGCATGAGCGCGATGAGCGGGGAGACCACGATCGTGAACCCCGGGAGGCAGAGCGCCGGGACCTGGAAGCAGAGCGACTTTCCGCCCCCCGTCGGGAGGATGGCGAGGGTATCGCGGCCGCGGAGCACCGAGCTCACCACGCGCCGCTGGGCGGGGCGGAGGTCGGGATAGCCGAAATGGCGCTGGAGCACCGTGCGTGCCTGTTGCAGCGCGGGCTCGGGGGCGGTTGGCACAACGGCCGGGAGGGTCATGGCGCACGGTAACCATCCCGCGGCGCCAAGCATCACCCTATCAATGCGGCCCGGACCCTGGGAACGCGAGCACCCCGCACCTTGCCCCGGGCCCCCGGCGCGCCGTAGGTTCCGCTGGACCCGCGCCCCCTGATGACCGTCCTGATGCACTGCCCGCACTGTGGTGGTCGGATGGAACCGACCGACCTCCGCTGCCGCTTCTGCGGCAGTCGGCGGAGCGTGGCCGTGACCGCGGGGACCGGCCTCCCGTCGATCGTCGCCGATGCATCCGACCCGGTGCTCGCGAGCGAGCTGCAGGAGACGCTCGCTCCGGGCATCGTGGTGCTGCGCGAACTTGGCCGCGGCGGGATGGGGTTGGTGTTCCTGGCGCGGGAGTCGGCGCTCCGGCGACTGGTGGTCATCAAGGTGCTGGCGCCGGAACTTTCCGAGGACGCCACGGCGCGCGCCCGCTTCCGCCGGGAGGCCGAGGCGGCGGCGGCGGTGGCGCACCCGAACGTGGTGGCGGTCCACCAGGCGGGGGAACTGCCGCGGTCGGGCACCGCATACCTCGTGATGCAGTTCATCGACGGTGCCACGCTCGCCGAGGAGTTCCCCAGCGGCGTGGTGGCGCCGGAGGCCAAGGCTCGGCGGGTGATGGGCGAGGTGGCGGGCGCGCTGGCGGCGGCACACGCCCGGGGGCTCATCCACCGCGACATCAAGCCGGCCAACGTGATGCTGGAGCGGGAGACCGGACGCGCGATAGTGCTCGACTTCGGGGTCAGCGCCGCGCGGCACTCGTCGCAGCACCGGGCCGGCCCCCGCATCACCCAGGAAGGGGTGACGCTCGGCACGCCGATCTACATGAGCCCGGAGCAGGCCGCAGCGGAGCCGGTGACCGACCGGAGCGACGTATACAGCCTGGGCGTGGTGATGTTCGAGCTGGTGACCGGGAAGGCGCCGTTCACGGAGCGCTCGCCGGTGGCGCTGGCGGCGGCCCACCTGCACAAGGCGCCGCCGACGGTGGAATCGAAGCGCCCGGACCTGGAGCCGGAGTTCGCGGCGCTCATCGACCGCTGCCTGGCCAAGCGCCCCGAGGAGCGCCCCGACGCCGCAGCGATCGCCCGGGCGCTCCTGCCCAACGCCACGACCAGCGTCGAATGGCCGCCGCCGGGGCTCGCCCGGCTGCACGGTGCGGGGCGGCGGACGCTCATCCGGTTCCGCTACGCCACCGGCGCGGCGTTCGCCTACCTGGTGCTGGTGGCGTGGCTCGGCACGTCGGCGGCCGGGCCGGGATGGCTCCTCCTCACCGCGGCGATGGTGGCCCTGGCGTTCGGGCTCAACTTCGGCGCCGAGCGGGCCAACGGGCGGATGCTGCGGTGGATGTCGGCGGGGCGCCAGGCGGGCTACCCGATCCGCGTGCTCCTCGACGTGGCGCTCGACCGGCCGGCCGAGTCGGGGGCGCTGATCGGCGGGTCGGGGATCTTCGCGCTGACTGCGGCGCCGCGCCGGTCCGCGTGGGTCGGGCGCCGGCGAGGAGCGGCGCTGGTGCTGGCGCTGGGCTACGTCGCGACCGGCGTCACGGTGGCCCTCTGGAGCCTTGGGATCCTTGAGATCGGTGGCGGATCGGCCTTCCGGGCGCTGACGGTCGGGGGCGCGCTGCTCCTCTTCGCGCCGAGCTTC
>DATIEF010000033.1:0-5414 GCA_035455865.1 Gemmatimonadales bacterium
CGACGTTGCCGATGTCCTCCAGCGTCTTGAGCCGAGCCAGGCCGCGCACGTAGTAGAACTGGCCCCCCTCGGAGTAGAAGCCCCCGCCCGAGTTGCCGTTGTTCGCAGCGAGCGCCGCCTGCACCGCGGCGACGTCGAGGCCGGCGGCCGCGAGACGGGTCGGATCGAGCAGGACCTGGTACTGCATCGTCTCACCGCCGAACGCCGAATTGTCGGCCACGCCGGCCACCGAGCGGAAGGCGGGTGTGACGACCCAATCGTTGATGTTCTTGAGCTCCATCGCCGTGCGGTCGGGGCTCTGGAGCACGTAGCGGTACACGAGCCCCGAGGGCGAGGAGAGCGTGGCCATCGACGGCGTCACCCCGTCCGGGAGCGAGATGTCGCCGACCCGCTCGAACGCCTGCTGGCGGGCGAAATAATCGTCGGTGCCGTCAGCGAATGTGAGCGTGACGTCCGAAAGCCCGTAGAGCGACACGGACCGCACCACCTTCAGCTGCGGAAGTCCGTTCATTTCGCGCTCGATCGGCACGGTGATCAGGCGCTCCACCTCTTCGGACGCGTGGCCCGGCCACTGCGTGATGAACTCCACCATCGTGGGCGAGAGGTCCGGATAAGCGTCCACCGGCAGCCGCCGGAATGACCGGACCCCGGCCACGACGATCGCGACCGCGGCCATCACGACGAGCAGCTTCTGGTCGAGAGCGGTAGCAACGATCCGGTTGACGAGCGAACGCGGCGCCGCCGGCCCGGGCGCCGTCACTGGCCCTGCGCGAACTGCAGGAACAGCCCGCCCTCCGTCACCACCCGGTCGCCCGACTTGAGCCCCTGCAGGATCTCGTACAGGTCGCCCACCCGCTCGCCGAGCGTCACGGTGCGGCGCTCGAACGCCCCGGCGCGCGCGGCCGCCACGAACACGAAGGGCTGGTTGTCGTCATCCCGGAGCACCGCGCCCACCGGCACCAGGATCCCGGTGCGGGTCCGGCTGGAACGCACCGCCACCCGCACGTACATGTCCTTCTTGAGGAGCCCGCCCCGGTTGGGCACCACCACCCGCACCGCGGTCGCCTTGGTGTCGGAATCCACCTCGGCCGCGATGTTGTCGACGGTGCCGGCGTATGCCGCGCCGCCGGCAGTCGGGCGCACCTCCGCCCGGTCGCCCCGGTGCACGTCGGGGAGGTCCGGCTCGAAGACGCTCGTCATCACCCACATCCGGGAGAGGTCGGCCACGGTGAAGCAGAGGGTGCTCCCCGCCTGCAGCAGCTGGCCCGGCGTGATCAGGCGCTCGACCACGGTGCCGGCGAGGGGGGCGCGGATCACCGCCGCCGGCGGCGGCACCGGCCGGTCGGCCTGGAGCGCGGCCAGTGTCGGATCATCGACGCCGAGCGCGCGGAGCTGCTCCAGGGCGGCATCGCGGTCGGCGGCCGCCGACACGGCGTCGGTCTGGGACTGCTCGAGGTCGCGCCGCGAAATGCCGTCGTTCTGGTAGAGCTTCTCGTTCAGGTCGGCCACGCGCTGGAGCTGGCGCGCGGTGGCGGCGGCCTTCCGGTACCCCGCCATCGCCGCCGCGAAGTCGGGGGACGCCACGTAGGCGAGCGGCTGCCCGGCCCGGACCACCGCGCCGGGTTCCACCAGGATCCGCGTGACCGGCCCCGAGATCGGCGCCAGCACCGGCGTCGACTGGTCGCCGTCGAATGCGACGACGCCATTGGCCTCGACCACCGGCGCGAACGGCTGGGGGGTCACGGTCGCCACGGTGATCCGCCCCCGCTGGGCCTCGGGCACGGTGATGAGCAGCGAATCGCCGGGCGCCGCGGCGGTGGCGGCGGGACGGCGGCCGCAGCCGGCCACGGCGGCGAGCACCGCGAGCGCCACGGGCCACTTCAGGTCAACGGACATCGGGATCCCCGGTGAACGTGGTGCCGACCGCCACCTCGAGCTGCGCCACGGCATCGTTGGCGGCGCCGAGGGCGTCGGTGTACTGGGTCTCGGCGTCGAGGAGGTCGCCCTTGGCGCTCAGCACGTCGAGCGACGAGGCCCCCCCGAGGCCATAGTTGACGGACACGATGCGATACGCCTCCCGGGCCTCGGGGAGGAGCTGGTCCCGCACGTAGACGGCCTGCTTGATCGCGGCGTCGGCCGCGGCCCACGCGGCGCGCACCTCCTGCTCCACCTGCGCCGCCAGGTCGCGCGCGGACGCGTCGAGCTCGCGCTGGCGGTGCCGCGCCTCGGCGACCTCCCCCCGCTGGTGGTTCCAGAAGAGGAGCGGCACCGAGAAGCCGAGGGCAAAGGTGTACGTGTCGGGGCTCCCCGCCGCGAGGTTCTTGCTCACCCCGAGCGACACGTCCGGCAGGAAGTACTGCTGGGCGAGCGACGCCGCGGCACTCGCGCCGCGCATCTGGGCGGCCATCCCCTGCACTTCGGGCCGCGTCACCACCGCGACCGCCACCAGCGAATCGAGGTCCGGCAGCGCCGCGGGGACGCCCAGCGTGTCGGTGGCGCGCACCGGCGCGCCGAGCATCCGGCCGATCTGGCGGTTGAGGGCCGCGCGCGCGTTGGCGACGTCGCGGTCGTTGGCGATGAGCTGGTTCCGGGCCTGCGCCACCCCGACCTGCGCCTTGACCACGTCGAGGCGGGCCACGGCGCCTGCGTCGAAGCGCGCCCGGGTCTTGGCGAGGAAATCCTGCGCCAGCGAGTCGGCCTCCCGGAGATCCTCGCCGTGGCGCTCGGCGACGAGCAGGGCGTCGTAGGCCTGGATCGTGTTGGCGGCGGTCAGCTGCCGGAGCTGCACGTAGGCGAACTGGAAGTTCCGGTAATCGGCGCTCGCCACCCGGTCGCGGAGCAGGAACTTCTGCGGGAACGGGAGCGTCACGCCGACGCCATAGTCGCTGCCGTCGCCGCTGCCCACCTGGAGGGGATGCGGCAGGCCGGTCCAGTCGGCCGAGACGTCCAGGTCCGGGAAGGCGGCGGCCTCGGTGATCCGGGCCCGCGCCTGCGCCGTCTGCTCCCGCGCCACCTCGAGCTGGGGATTATGGGCCAGCGCCTGCGCCACGGCATCGCCGCGGGAAAGCGGCAGCGGGCCGGGCGCCTGGGCCCGGAGGCCGGGTGCGCCGGCCGCGAGCATCGCGATGCAACAGAGGACTGCCTTCGTCATGGACTCCCCCTCCGGGCGGAGGGCGTTCGCGCTGGACCAAGCCGGATGCGGCCGGCCGGGACGGGTGTCCCGGGCCGCGATCACGGCCGAGAGCTGTTCAGGTCAGGCGAGCGACGAAGGCGGGGCGCGGGACCGGCGGGAGTCGGGGAACGGGCGGGAACGGGGAGCTTCGGCCGGCCGGGCCACCACGAGGTCGGCGACCGGCGGGAGCGAGCTCGCGACCGGCGTGACCGCGGGCGCGCCCGCCGAGGTGAGCTGGCCGAGCGGGATGACGCAGCGCTCGCCGTGGCAGGCGGGGTTGTCCCGCGTCTCGATGTGCGGGCGGGCCACCGGGCCGCCCTGGTGGAACAGGATCGCGTCGGCCATGGGCGCCACCGACCCGACGCCCACGAACAGGGCGGCGAGGAGGAAGGCGCGGAGGCGGACGGTGCGGCGCATAGACGGGTCAATAAGGGGTACGGCCCCCCCGGCGCGCAAGATTCAGGCGCGGTCCCCGGGGCGGACCGGGCCCCGGAACGACCAGCGCCCGGCCGGGGCCGGGCGCTGGAGGTTCAGTCTTCGTCGCCGATCGCGACCGTCGCGGCCACCGGCTCGGCCGGCTGCTCCGCGCCCGGTTCCGGCGGCGGGGGCGGTTCGAACCCCGCCGGCGGTTCGATGTCGATCTCGGCGTACCGGTAAAGGCCGGTGCCCGCCGGGATCAGGTGACCGATGATGATGTTCTCCTTGAGGCCGAGGAGGTCGTCCTTGGCCCCGCGGATGGCCGCGTCGGTGAGGACGCGGGTGGTCTCCTGGAACGACGCCGCGGAGATGAACGACTGCGTCGTGAGCGACGCCTTCGTGATCCCGAGCAGCACCGGCTCGGAGTCGGCCGGGTCGCCCTTCTTCTTCTCGATCCGCGCGTTCTCCTCGCGGAAGATCAGCTTGTCGACCGTCTCGCCCTCGAGGAAGTCGGTGTCGCCCGGGTCGGTGACGCGCACCTTCTGCAGCATCTGGCGCACGATGACGCCGATGTGCTTGTCGCTGATGCGCATGCCCTGCAGGCGGTACACCTCCTGCACCTCGTTGAGCAGGTATTCCTGCACCGCGCGCGGTCCCTTGATCCGCAGGATGTCGTGCGGGTTGACCGGGCCCTCGGTGAGGCGGTCGCCGGCGCGGACGCGGTCGCCCTCGTGCACGCGGAGGTGCTTGCCGGCGGCGACCTCGTACAGCTGGGCCTCGCCCTCCTCCGGGTAGACGAAGATCTCGCGCTTGCCACGCTTGATCTCGCCGAACTTGACGATGCCGTCGACCTCGGCGATCGTGGCCGGGTCCTTCGGGCGCCGCGCCTCGAAGAGCTCCGCCACCCGCGGCAGGCCGCCGGTGATGTCGCGCGTCTTGTAGGCCTGGCGCGGGATCTTGGTGACCGTGACGCCCTTCAGCACCTTGACCGGCGGCGAGAGCCACACCGTCTTGTCACGCGCCTCCTTCTTGGTCTTCCCCGGCCATGCGACGTTGATCGGCACTTCCTCGACCCGGAACTTCGAGGACCACGGGTTGGCCTCGTCGGGAACGGTCATCGCGCGGCTCACCAGGTCCGTCGGCGAGCCCAGGATGATCCGCGAGCCCTCGGCCAGCGTGTACTCCTGCGGGTCCTTCCGGTTCGGCGCGTAGACCAGCACCGACGGGTGCAGTTCGCGGTCGGGGTCGGTCTGCACCACGAGGGACCGGAGGCCGGTCGATTCGTCGAGCTCCTCCCGCAGGGTGACGCCCGGCACCAGGTCCTTCCACCGGAGGTCGCCGTCGATCTTGAGGATGCTCGGATCGTTGTACGGATCCCAGGTGTAGAGGATCGTCTGCCGCCCCTGCGCCGCGTCGTTCTCCTTGACCTGCAGGAGCGCGCCCTCGGGCACCGGGTAGCGGTTGATCACCCGCTTGTGGTCCTTCGGGTCGGTGACGAGGATGCCTTCCTTGGTCTCGTCGGAGGCCGACTCGTCCTCACGGGTGAGCACGATCCGGATGGACCCCTTGAGCCCGTCCTCGTACTCGACGGGCACGTCGGTCCACTCCAGGCCCTTGGTGTAGTGCACGGTGCCGTCGGCCCGCGCCCGGCGTTCGGCGTCCTCCGCGATGCGGGACGACGTGCCGCCGATGTGGAAGGTCCGGAGCGTCAGCTGGGTGCCCGGCTCGCCGATCGACTGCGCGGCCAGGATGCCGACGGCCTCGCCCATGTCCACCATGTCCATCGTGGCCAGGTTCCGGCCGTAGCACATGCGGCAGACGCCGC
>DATIEF010000034.1:0-7474 GCA_035455865.1 Gemmatimonadales bacterium
AGGTCATCGAGGATCAGGATGACAGGCTGCTCCTCGGCCACCGCGTTGACCAGCTCGACGAACGCATCCGCGATGCGGATCCGGACGGTCTCGCCTTCCGCCTCGAGCGGTGGCGGCGCGTGCGGGAAGCGCCGACGCACCTCGCTCACCGCCCGTCCCAGCTCCCCCAACCACTCCGGCGCGATCGTGCTCGCCCCGGGCTTGTCGAGGAGCCCCACGGCGAGCGCCCCGATGGCGGCGTATGGCACGTCCCGCGCGACCTCGTGGCACTGCTCCCGGGCGCTCACCGCCCCCTGCAGCCCCGCTGCGGTCGCCAGTCGCTCGGCCAACGTGCTCTTCCCCACGCCGGAATCGCCGGTGATGAGGGCGTGCCGGGGCGCCCCCCGTTCGGTCGATTCCCAGGCCTCGTAGAGCACCCGGTACTGCGCCCCGCGCCCGATGAATGGACGATCCTTCCACTGGTCCGTGTGCACCGGCGCGATGTGCGATTCGCTGGTCCGCTCCCACCCCCGGCGCCGGAGCCGCACTGCCATCCCTTCGACCAGCTCGCCGGGATGCGCGCCGACCTCATCCGCCAGCCGCGCCTTCCACGCCTCGAAGTGCTTGAGCGCGCTCAGCCGGTCGCCGGCGAATGCGCGCGACTCCATCTTCGACCGGATCCCCTCCTCGCTCAGCGGGTCGATGGCCAGGAGGGAATCGGCGAGTCGCTCCATCGTGCGTGTGTCGCCGTGACGACGGGAGCGATCGGTCAGGGTCAAGAGCGCGTCGCGGATCCGGGGCTGCCAGTTGGCCGCCTCGGCGTCCTTCCACTGGTTCCATCCCGGCGCATCAGGGACATCGAAGTCTTCGAGGAGCGGCGCCACCGCGAGGACCGGCACCGTCTCGCTGCCGAGGATGTCGCCCGCGGCCAGGCGGTCGAGGTCGAGCTCCACCGAACCGGGAACGAGCCGGACCGTGTCCCGCCCCGCCTCGATGGCGGCGTGCCCCACCTTGGCGCGGAGGACCGAGAGTCCGGTGGCCAGGGAATGCCGCCCCTCCCGCTCGGACACCGCGGGCCAGAGGAGCTCGGCCAGCCGGTCGCGCCGGTGGATCCGTGGTGCCATTGCCAGGTACACGAGGAGCGCCAGGTGCTTCTTGACCCGGAACCGGACGGCGGTGCCGTCGGGGTCGTGGAGGGTCGGGTAGCCGAGGCAGCGCAGCTGAGGGGATATGGACATAGGGGGCCGGTATTAAGATGTTACAAAGACTCGCCCGGCGCCAGCAACCGAACGTCAACGCATCCCCGGGGCCAGGCCCGCCTGGCCGCCTCTGCCGCCCCCGTCAGAGAGGGCATTAAGGGGCGCCCCTAGGGTTTTCCCTAGTGGCGCGCAATGCGGTAACACGTTGCAGCAAAGAGGTTTTCACGAATGTGACGGGGGCCACTGGCGGCGCCGGGGATTTGTTGCATCTTTGCTCCGTCTTATCCGTACCACCACGGAGTCGCTTCCCGCGACCCACGTCAGCCCCCGCCGGCGACCTTCCGCGCCGGCCACCTTCACCAGCAGATCGAGGAGCAGTGCTCATGACCAAGCGGTCTCATGTCGGGATGGCCCTCACCCTCGCCGCCGCGCTCGGGCTCGCCGCCTGCGGCAGCAAGGGATCGACCGGGCCGAGCTTCGCCGCCACCATCTCCGATTCCGCGGCCGCGGCCGCGGGCCAGTCGGGTGCCGACTTTGCCGGCACGATGATGGGCACGTTCGACTTCGGCGGTCCGGGCATTAACCTCTCTGCCCAGTCGGCCCCCAAGGCGGTGGCCCTGCTCAACGGGGCCTGGATGTACGCCACGCATTCATCCAAGCCGCGCTACACCGTCAAGGGCCTTGCCACCGCCCCGGTTATGCAGTTCTCCAGCATGAGCGGGTGCAATGGCGGCAACTACACAACCGTCTCGGGTGACACCACCGATGCGGATAACGACGGCATCCCGGCCAACGAGACGATCACGCTCAGCTGCGACACCGTCGCCAACGGGACCACGGTGTCAATTCACGGCACGATTAACCTCCAGGACGTGGCCGGGCTGTACGCCTTCCACTTCGCCGTGAACCTGACCGAGACCGTCACCGACACCGCGGGCAACAAGCAGAGCGTTGTCATCAACGGGACGGAGGACGCCGCGTTCACGGCGACCCTGGCTCAAGATCACGCCAACCTGACGCTGACGGAATCGGTCACGGCCAGCGGCCACACCAGCGGTATCGGCGAGCACTACAACTGGGACGCCTCGTTCACCCCGTCGGCCGGAACGCTGGCCCTCAACAGCCCGCTTCCGGATGGCGCGCTGCACTTCAATGGCGGGTTCTATATCCTCAACCTGGCCGACGCGTCCCAGAACTTCAATTTCGGGATCGAGACCACCCAGGATCTGGCCTACTCGGCGGCGTGCGCCGCGAACGACCCGCCGTTCACGAGCGGCGTGATCAAGGGCCTGTTCAACGGCAACAACACCGTCGGGTTCACGGTGAACTTCAACAACGGGTGCGGCAACGCCCCGACGATCACCGGGACCGGCAACGCGACCTGATCGCCGGCGTACCCAGCCTGCATTCGGGAAGGCCCGGGCACACCGCCCGGGCCTTTTCGTGCCGCATCTCGTTGTGGCACAACGTGTTGATTTGTTGACCGGCAATTGAGGCCCGCCCCTAGCTTGGCACGCGTCCTCCGGCCCCCCTGGCCGGTGCACCCACCCAAGCGAAGGAGCAGGCGCATGCGGCAGTCTTTGATCGGGACCCTTGCCTTCACCGCGCTGGCCGGGTTCGTGGCGACGGGCTGCGGCAGCAGCGGCGGATCGACCGGCCCCACCGGCGGCACGATCTCGGCGGCCCAGGCCCAGGGCGCGGCGGCGGCGGCGCAGTCGCTCGGCAACTCCGGCCTCACGGTCATCACCTCGATGAGCGACCTCGGCGCGAGCGGCCTGCCGGCCCTCGTCTCCAACGCCGCCGGCGCCACACCCGACGCCAAGGGCGCCCTGGCCGCCGCGCTCTACGCTGCCGGGATCCGGGGCAGGGCGCTGGGCCTGGTGGGCGCGCCGCCGGTCTTCCGCTCGGGCTCCGCGTGCATGCCGACGCTGGCAGGCGCACTCGATTCCGCCAACGCCCCGCTCGACACCGACGGCGACGGGATCCCCGACAGCGTCACCGCGACGTACACCAACGGCAACTGCACCGTGTACGACTCGGCCAGCGCCACCACCTTTACCTTCACCGGCACGTTCAAGCTGGTGGACATCGGCACGGTGTTCGGGTTCCGCCTGCTGGTGGACCTGCACTACACCCTCACCTCGCCGAGCGAGTCGAGCCACCTGACGATGACCGGCTCGGAGACATTCACCGTCTCGTCGACCGTGGCGGACCTGCTGGTGGACCTCACCACCAACGACACCGTGACGGCCAGCGGGCACACCATCAGCACCCAGATCCAGAACCAGCTGCACTTCGTCTTCACCGCCAATCAGGGGTCGAGCATCGTCCTTGGCAGCCCGATCCCCGACGGCACGATGGACATCACCGGGCACGTGGGGACCACGCTCCAGGGCCAGCCCGGGAGCTTCTCCTTCGATATCACGACGCCGACGCTGCTCGCGTACTCCGCCGCGTGTGACGCGGCGAACAACAACCCGCCCTTCACCGCGGGCCAGATCGTCGGCGCATTCACCGGGTACGCCACGGCCGGGTTCTCGGTCACCTTCACCGGCTGCGGCGTGACGCCGACGGTCACGACCACCGGCACCACTTGATCGCCTTCACGGTCCCCGAACATGGGAAGGCCCGGGCACCTGCCCGGGCCTTTCTGCTGTACGGAAATGCGACGGTCGGCCGGCGCTTGACAGGTCCTCTCCCGGGACCGATATCGATGGGCATGCGGACAAGCCTTGGGCTCCTGGCGCTGCTGGCCGCCGCCTGTCAGGGCGGCACCACCGGCCCGTCCCGGCTACCGCCGCTCAGCGACTCCGCGGCCGCCGTGCTCGGCAAGGAGACGCCGCCCATCGCGTATGCGATGCTGGCGGTGTTCCAGCAGCACGGTGTGGCCTCGCAGATCTTCGTGCAATCCCTGGAGGCGAGCGCGCCGGCCTTCAGCGACTCCGTGCTCACGTCAGGATGCCGGCCGGCGCTCGCCGGCGCCCTCGACTCCACCGGCGCGCCACTCGATTCCGACGGCGACGGCATCCCCGACGACCTCACCGCCACCTACACCCGCGCCAACTGCACGCTCGTGGACAGCATCCGGGGCACGACGGAGTGGTTCGTCGGGACGATCGCGTTCCACGACGACACGGGCCTCTACGCGTTCCACTGGCGGTCCGACTTCACCGACCACGTCGACCGCGGGGCGGCGGGCTTCACCGAGCGGCACACCACCGGCACCGAACACGCGGTACTCTACGCCGACCACATCGAGACGGCGGCGGCGCTCCAGATATCCACCAGCTTCAGCCACGACGGGATCTCCGGCAGCGCCGCGTACACGGAGGACTGGGACGGCACCTATCTCCCCGACGGCGGCGGTCCGCTGGTGCCGGGCGCCGAGATCCCGTCGGGGACGATCGTCTTCAGTGGCATCTTCGACGCGGAGGAGCCGGTGCACGGGCGCGGCGGGTCGTTCACCGTGTGGACATCGAAACCGATCTACTACTCCGTGGCTTGCGGCACCCGGTACCCCGCCTTCACCAGCGGCGTCATTTCCGGACGCCTGTCCGGCGACGCCTCCGCCGGCTTCACCGCCACCTTCACCGGCTGCCACGAGAACCCCACGATCGTGGGCCACGGGGCCGCGCCCTGACGCGCGATCCCCTCCGTCACGTCACCCGCTGATCCACGCCCGTCCCTCGAGCACTTCCTGCACGATGTCCGCACTGGTCCGGTCGTCGGCCTCGGCGGCAAAGTTGGCCACCACACGGTGGCGGAGGACGCTCTGCGCCGCGGCGGCCACGTCGTCGAGGTCGGCCAGGGGGCGGCCGTCCATCGCCGCCCGCGCCTTGGCCGCGAGGACCAGGTACTGGGAGGCCCGGGGCCCCGCGCCCCACTCGACGTACTCCCGCACCACCGCCGGCGCATCGGCGTCGTCGGGACGGGTCATCCGCGCCAGCTTGACCGCCGCGCCGATGAGCGACCGGGCCACGGGAATGCGGCGCACCAGCTCCTGCATCTCGAGGATCGTCGCTGCGTCGAGGACCGGTGTCACCGGCGCCGTGGCCGCTCCGGTGGTCCGCTCGACGATCGCCTCCTCTTCCGCCCGACTGGGATAGCCGATCCGAAGCTCGAGCATGAACCGGTCGAGCTGCGCCTCTGGGAGCGGATAGGTCCCCTCCTGCTCGATCGGATTCTGGGTGGCAAGGACGAAGAACGGGGCCGGCAGGTCGTACGTGGTCCCGCCGGCGGTGACCCGGTGTTCCTGCATCGCCTGGAGGAGGGCGGCCTGGGTCTTGGGTGGGGTGCGGTTGATCTCGTCGGCCAGGACCACATTGGCGAAGATCGGCCCGCGAAGGAACCGGAACACCCGCCGGCCGCTGGCGGGATCCTCTTCGAGCACGTCAGTGCCGGTGATGTCGCCCGGCATCAGGTCGGGGGTGAACTGCACCCGGCTGAACGAGAGCTGCAGCGCCTCGGCGAGCGTCGCCACCATCAGCGTCTTGGCGAGTCCCGGCACCCCGACCAGGAGCGCGTGACCCCCGCTCAGCACCGCGGTCAGCATCCCGTCGACCGCATCCTTCTGGCCGACGACCCGCGCCGCGACCTGGGCCCGCAATGACTGGATCGCCTGGGCGAGTCGGGCGAGTGCGGTGACGTCGTCGGATGGGGACATGGCGGGTGGTGGGTGGCGGGTGGCGAGTGGCGAGTCGCGCGGGACCGGCGACTCGGGCTGCAGGCGGGTACAGGATGAATGGTAACTGTTGTTATGCAAAATGACGCTCCTGGATCGCCGAGACCCACGACCCACGACCCACGACCCGTGACCGACGACCCACGACCGCGACCCACGACCCACGGCCGTTTTTTCCTTGCGAAACTTTTCACAAGCGGCTACTTTTGCGCCCCGTGACAAGCACTCCGCCCGGCAGGGGCAGGGCGCCGGACGCCCTCCGATACGCCGGCCTGGGGATACAACTGGCGGTGACGGTCGGCGCGCTTGCGTGGCTCGGCCAATGGCTCGACCGGCGGTTCGGGACCGGCGGGATCATCACGGTGGTCCTGGTGCTGGTGGGCTTCGGCGGGATGATGGCGAGCCTCCTCAAGGAGCTGCGCGAACGCTCCGGCAGGAAGTGACGATGACAGCGAATGCCCGGCGCTACGTGGCCGGTGTGGCCCTGGTGGCGGTGGCAACGGGCGCGGTGGCGCTCCTCGTCCCCGGTGAGCGTGGGCGCGGTGCCTGGTTCGGGCTCACGCTGGCGCTCCTGGTGCAGGCCCCCCTGGGATGGTGGCTGGTCAGCACGCTCGGCACGGCTCGCTTCCTGACGGCGTGGATCGTGGGGATGGGCGCCCGGGTAGGATCGGTGGCCCTGGCGGGGTTCGTGATCCTCCCGGCGCTCCGCTGGCCGCTGGGGCCGGGGCTGGTGGGGTTGGCGGCGGTACTGCTGGCGCTCCTCGGCGTCGAAGTGTTCGTGGCGATGGCGGCGGGACGTTCCAAGATCGAGGCACGATGAAACGGTTGACCCGCGGGATCGCGATCGTACTGGCCCTGGCAGTCGGGGCCGGGGCGGCGCCTGTCGTGGCGCAGGGGACGGCGGCGCCGGAGCACGCGGGCGTGCCGAGCCGCGAGATCGACATCATGCACCACCTGGGCAACGCCCACGCCATCGAGTACCCCTGCCTCAAGCCGGGGCTCACCTGCGAGGCGGAGCTGCCGCAGTGGAAGCCGGTGCAGGTCGGGCCGCTGGTCATCGACTTCTCGCCCACCAAGCACCTGGTGTGGATGCTCCTGGCCACGCTGCTGGCGCTCCTCATGCTGCTCCTGGTGTCGCGCTCGGTGGCGCGGGCCGAGGCGGCGGGGCGGCCGGCCACCGGGTTCGCCGGGGCCGTCGAGGCGATCGCGCTCTGGGTGCGCCAGGAAGTGATCGTGCCGAACGTCGGCCATCACGGCGAGGGGTACGTGCCGTACCTGCTCTCGCTCTTCTTCTTCATCCTGTTCAGCAACCTGCTCGGGCTCCTGCCCTACGGCGCGCCCGCGACCGGCAACATCGCGGTGACCGGCGCCCTGGCGCTCCTGGCGCTCGTGGTCATCGAGATCTCGGGGATGCGCTCGCTCGGCACCACGGGGTACCTCGGCACGATCTTCTTCGTGCCACACGGCCTGCCGGGCGGGATCGGCGGCGCGTTCATGAAGGGCGTGCTGCTCATCATCATGACGCCGATCGAGATCATCGGGAAGCTTGCCAAGCCGTTCGCGCTGGCCGTGCGTCTGTTCGCCAACATGACCGCCGGCCACGTGGTCATCCTGG
>DATIEF010000035.1:0-5797 GCA_035455865.1 Gemmatimonadales bacterium
CACCGACTCCGCGACGGCGGTGCTGTCGAGTGCAAAGAGCGTCCGCGCCCGCTCCAGCATCCCCACCCCGGCATCGCCGCCCCGAGCCAGATAGTGGTCGAATGCGGCCAGCGCATTCGGCAGCGAGTCGAGGTTGCGGTCGAGGCGCCCGAGCAGCAGGAACGGTCCCGGCTCACCGTTGACGGTGTCGAGGAGCGGAGTCAGGAGGGCCACAGCGTCGGTGGACCGCGGGTCGAAATTGTTGTCGAGCGTCGCCTTGGCGAGCGCCACCGCGGCCGGGCGATACGCGGGGTCCTGCTTCAGGGCGTTGGTGAACGCGATCCCGGCGGTCTGGATCCACGCCGCGCCCGCCGGCTGGTGCACGCTCGAGACCACCCGTGCGTGCGCCAGCTCCAGCGCGATGTCCGCCATCCCGAGCCCGTACCAGGGATAGGCCCAATGACGCGCACGCGTGACGGCGTTGTAGAACTCGTCGGCGGCGGCGTAGAGGGTGTCCTTGGACTGGAAGACCTGGCCGGCACGGAGCAATGCCCACCCGAGCTCGGTGCGGACCACCGCGTCCTTCTTGGCGGTGTGCGCCGCTGCCCGGGCTCGGGCCAGCACGCCCAGGACACGGGTGAGGTTGCTGTCGGCTTCGAGGGAGGTCCGGAAGGAATCGATGGTCGCGCGCTCAGCAGGGGCCTGGGCACGCAGGTCGCTGCCCAACACCAGCGAAGCTGCCACGAACGCAAGGACCAGGCGCATCACGGCTCCAAGGGGGGACCTGCTGGTGACGAGCGGAGGCCACCACGCTGCACCACTTTCAGAACGTTCATCGCAGCCGCGGCCGGGCGCAACCCCACTTTCTTCTTTCCGGCCCCGTCCTCCGCTATTTTAGGGCGTCCGTCCCGGCACCACCTTCGGAGGTCCGATGTCCCCGGTCGTCACGTCCGCCCTGCCGCTCAGCCTCCTCAGCGAAGAAGAAGAGCTCTTCCGCTCCACCGTCGCCGAGTTCGCCGACAAGGAGATCCGGCCGTACGTGCGTGAGATGGACGAGGCGGCGCACTTCCGCCAGGACATCATCCCCAAGTTCTTCGAGCTCGGCCTGATGGGCATCGAGGTGCCGGAGCAGTGGGGCGGCGCCGCCGGCTCGATCTTCCTCGCGACCCTCGCCATCGAGGAGCTCGCCAAGGTCGACGCCTCCGCCGCCATCTACGTCGACGTCCACAACACCCTGGTCAACAACGCGGTGCTCCGCTGGGCCAGCGAGGAGCAGAAGGCCCGCTACTTCCCCCGGCTCACGAGCGGGCTCCTCGGCGCCTTTGCCCTCTCCGAGGCGGGGAGCGGCAGCGACGCCTTTGCCCTCGCCGCCCGCGCCGAGCCGCAGGGAAGTGACTGGGTCCTCAACGGCCACAAGCTCTGGATCACCAACGGGGCGGAGGCCGGCTTCTTCCTGGTCTTTGCCAACGTCGACCCGAGCAAGGGCTACAAGGGCATCACCGCCTTCCTTATCGAGCGTGACTTCCCCGGCTTCAAGGTCGGCAAGAAGGAGGACAAGCTCGGCATCCGCGCCTCCAGCACCTGCGAGATCCTCTTCGAGAACTGCCGGGTCCCCGCGGCGAACGTGATGGGCCCGGTGGGCCAGGGCTACAAGATCGCCATCGAGACGCTCAACGAAGGGCGCATCGGGATCGGCGCCCAGATGATCGGGGTGGCCGGCGGGGCGCTCGCGGCCGCCACGTCGTACATCAAGGAGCGGAAGCAGTTCGGCAAGGCCATCGCCGACTTCCAGGGCGTCCAGTTCCAGATCGGCCAGATGGCCACCGACCTCGAAGCGGCACGGCTCCTGGTGTACAACGCCGCCCGACTCAAGGACGCCGGCCAGCCGTTCACGCAGCAGGCGGCGATGGCCAAGCTCTTCAGCTCCCAGGTGGCCGGCCGGATCACCTCGCTCTGCGTCGAGCTCCTGGGCGGCTACGGCTACACCAAGGACTACCCGGTCGAGAAGTTCTACCGCGACGCCAAGATCGGCACGATCTACGAAGGGACGAGCAACATGCAGCTGCAGACCATCGCCAAGGTGCTCCTCTCCGCCCGGTGAGCACACCCCGCCGACGGAGGACGGCCGCCGTACTCGCCGCCCTCCTCGTTGCCTCCGCGCCCCTCCGCGCCCAGTCGGTCTCCCCCCACCTTAGCCGGCTGCTCGATGGCTGGTACAAGCGCGCCCAGCGCACCGCCCACGGACGCTGGGGGATCGCCATCGCCGACGAACTCGGCAACGTCCTCTGGTCCCGGCAGCCCGACCAGCCGCTCATCCCCGCCTCCACCGCCAAGATCTTCACCACCGGGTTCGCGCGGAGCCGGTTGGGGGGCGAGGCCCGCATCGCCACCCGGGTCCTCGGCACGGGGTTCCTCGACAGCGCCAGCGGCACCTGGAACGGCACCTGGACCCTCGAGCTCAACGGCGATCCCTCGCTCGACGACCCGGCCCACGCGGGCCCGCGGCTCTATGACCTCGCTGAGCAGCTCCACGCAGCCGGGATCCGCCGCATCGAGGGGCCGATGCTCGTCTCCTCCGAGGCCGGGCCCGCCACCGCCACCTTCCCGGCCGGCTGGCCCGCCCGGCACCGCGGCGCCGTCTTTGCCCCGCTCATCGGCACGCTCACGGTCCACGAGAACATCGTCACCGCCTGGGTGGCGCCCACCCGCCGGTCCGGCCATCGGCCGCTGCTGCTCAATGACGCGCCGGCCGGCGTGCGCTCGATGATCGTGAACGAAGCGATCACCCGCACCGGAAGGCGGAGCCGCCTCCACCTCTCGGCGCGCAGCAACGGATGGGTGCTGACCGGATGGATCGGCACCCGCGCCGGGATGCGGCAGGTGAAGGCCGTGGCGTACGACCCGGAGCGTGTGCTCGAGCTGGCGTGGCGGCAGGCGCTCCACCAGGCCGGTGTCGAGTGGGATGAGGACCCGCACACCGTGCTCGCGCCGAGCGACGGACGGATCCGCACGCTGGCGGAGGTGTTCTCCCCGACGCTCGACACCCTGGCCGCCGACATCGACCGCCGGAGCCTGAACCTCGGCGCCGAGCTCCTCCTCCGCTGGGCGGCAGGACCCGACGCGCCCGCTGATTCGCTGGTCGAGCACGTGGCAAGGGTCACCGGGATCGGCCCGGAGCAGTTCCGGCTGGTGGACGGGAGCGGGCTGTCGGACCTCGATCGCGTCACGCCGCGCCTGCAGGTGACGTACCTGGCCCGGATCCCGACGTTCCCGGCCACGCGCGCCTTCCCGCTGCTCCTTCCCGCCAACGGCACGGGCACGCTCACCAGGATGCGCTTCGGGCTCCCCGGCGCGGGGGTGCTCCGCGCCAAGACCGGCACCCTCGGCAACGTCGCCGCGATCGCCGGCTACCTCGGCCGGCCTGACGGCGTGTTCATCATCTCGATGCTCTACAACGGCGGCCGGACCGCCGCCGCCCGCCAGGCCCAGACCCGCCTCTTCCGCCTCCTCGGCGCCAGGGGCAAGGTGCAGCCCGAAGATTTCGACCCGCCGCCCGACGCATCTCCCGACTCGAGCGCCATCGCTCCCGACACCAGCAGCATCCTCCCGGCCCACTGAAGCGCTAGCCGGCGGCGATCCGGTTCCGGCCGCCCTCCTTGGCCCGGTACAACGCCTGGTCGGCCGCCTCGAGCACCGACGCCGGGAGATCGCCCGCGGCGGGCTCGGCCGCGCCGATGCTGATCGTCACGGCCACTACGTCGGTCCCACCCCGCTTCTTGGCCTTCCCCTTCCGCGGCCGGCGTCGGGGCCGGTCGGGGGCGCGGAGCGTGAACGTGGTGGCCTCGACAGCCGCGCGCGCACCCTCGAGCGCCGACGCCGCGTCCTCCAGTGATCGTCCCGGGAGGAGGAGGGTGAACTCCTCCCCGCCGTAACGGAACGCCCGGGCGCCCCCCACCTGCGCCAGGCGTGTGGCCACCATCGTGAGCACCTGGTCGCCCACGGCGTGGCCGTAGGTGTCGTTGAAGCGCTTGAAGTGGTCCACGTCGACCATCGCCACCACGTATGGCGCCGAGAGCCTGGCCAGCGCCGCCTCGAGCGCGCGGCGGGCGGGCAGTCCGGTGAGCGGGTCGCGGAAGGCGACGGCGTGGATCTCCTCCACCGTCGACACCAGGAATGCGGCCGCCGCTGCCGCGGCGTAGAGACCGGCTCCCGGCGCCTGCCACGATCCGATCCCGATGACGCCGGCAAGCAGCGCCCAAGCGGTGCCCCGCGCCGTCGCATCGCCCCGCCAGCGGGCCCACCCCAGGAGTGTCGCCGCGATCACGACGCCGGGGAGGAGGACCGCTTCCGGGACGCCGATGGCCGCCACCCAACCGGTGGGGACCCACCGGGGCGCGAGCAGCGGCGCCAGCTCCACCTCGAACCCGACGATGACCGGCACGGCGATGAGCCACGCAATGGCCACCGTCGCGGCCGCCGCCCCGACGAGGGTGGTGCTGGCCCGTTCGCGTGCGGCAGCGGTGACCACCGCGGACAGGATCACCACCCAGCCGAGGATGAGCGGCCCCGCCGGCAGGAGTGCGGCACTCCGGACCCCCGCCAGCTGGAACGCCGCCAGTACGAGCGCCGTGGCAGCGAGGCCGAGCAGCGGGCGGCCGCGCTGGAAGCGCCAGGCCAGGAATCCGCCGACGACGAGCACCACCGGCGGAAGGATCGCCGACAGGGCCTCGACGCCCGGCACCCGGGTCGCCAGGGCGACGACGCCGCCGATGGCGAGGACGATGATCCCTTCGAGGCCGATCAGCTCGTAGAACGCGGTCAGGTTTCCTCGCGCGATGTGGGTGCGGTGGCGAGAAGTGAACGGCGCCGGGCCGCGGGCACAAGGGGCCGGCCAGCGGATCCCGCTAGATTTGGGGAATGAAGATACGGATCGTGGCCGCCGCGCTGCTCCTTGCGACACCGCTCGCGGCCCAGGCCGGCGCCGACTCGATGACCAACGCCGGCGTGGTGCGTGCCGCGGATGCGGTGGATTCGGTGTTCCTGGCCCGCACCCGCGTCTCGGACACGGTCGCCGGCGGCGACTGGGCCGCTTACCTGATGGCCCGGCTCGGCGTCAAGCCGATCCCGCCCGACCTCCGGCTCAAGGTGGCCACCGACTCGACGGCCATCCACATCTTCGGCCACATCGCCGACCTCCCGGCGGAGGCGCGGATGCAGCTCGGCCCGCTCCTGTCATTCCTCGACACCTCGACGACCATCGACGCGTGGGCTTCACTGGCGCAGGCGGGGCCCACCGCGGTCCGGTTCCGGCTCGATTCGGCCGCGGTAGGAGGGCTCGGCATCCCGGAGGTGGCGCTCGCCCCCGTCCTGGCCAACGTCGGCGTCCGCTTTCCCGTGCTCACCCGGACCGGCCGCGACCTCTACGTCGAGACCCCGCCGAACGGCCGCGTGGAACTGGCCCTGAACGGTGTCCGCCTCGTGGCACCGCCGGCGCCCCCACCGGCGCACCGCACCCACCCGCACCGGAAGCGTGCCCGGTGAACGACGCCGCCGGCGCCCGCCGCATTTACCGCCTCTGGCGCACCTCGGCCATCCTCTGCGGTGTTGGCGCGGTGGAATTCGTCTTCCTCGCCTGGCAGCGGGGCATGGCCTGGATCGCCGCAGCGGCCATCCCCCTCGTGGCGGTCTCGATCGTTGCCACCCGCCGTGCCGCCCGGATCCGGCGGTCGTGGGGGCGTGATACGTAAGACGTGAGCGTTCCACCTCCCGGCGCCATATCTCGCGCCCGCGCCCCGATGCGCTCGCCACCAACCTCCAC
>DATIEF010000036.1:0-9983 GCA_035455865.1 Gemmatimonadales bacterium
CGTCGCGCCGGCGCGGGGCGTCGAGGCACAGGGGTCGTACGCCGAGGTGAAGAGCCCCGAGCAGCGGGATGGGGCGGGTCCGCCGCAGGAGAAGTGGAGCGCGTCGGTCCGATTCGACCGGGGGCCGGCATACGCGCTGGCGGAGTTCGCGCGGACCAGCGAGGCGGGGGGAGCGTTCGTGTTCCACAGTCTGGTGCTCGAGGGCGCGCTGCAGCGCGGGCCCTGGCGCCCGTACCTGCGGCTGGAGCGCACCGAGCGGCCCGAGGAAGCGCGCATCGGCGATCCGTTCCGCACCCAGCGCCCGCCGCTCGACAATTCGCTCCTCGGCATCACCCGGTGGTCGGTGGCCACAGCCGGCGCCTCCGTGACCGCGCTCACCGCGGGCCCCCGGTTCTCGGTGCGACCGTTCGTCGAGGCGTCCGTGGCCGACGTCCGGGCAATCAGCGGCACCTTCGACGTCCGGGCGTGGTACGGGTCGAACACGATCCTTTCGCTCTCGCTCGGGGTCCGGCTCGATTGGGGGATGACCGGGCACCGGATGGGCCGGTATGGGACGGGGATCCTGTCGCACGGGGGAGGGATGGACATGCCGATGACGGAGACGCAGTGAGGATACCCAGGCTGTTCGCGCTGCTCATCGTGGTCGCCGCCTGCCGCGACGCGTCGGCTCCCACCGCGCCGACGAGCCCCGTGCTCGACGGACTGGTCATCGTGTCCGGCGACCGGCAGGGGCTCGACTCCGGCGTGACGCCATCACCGCTGGTGGTGCAGTTGTGGAACCAGGGTAAGCGGGTTGTCGGGACTGCGGTCCACTGGAAGGTGACGCGTGGTGGCGCGGCGCTCTCCGACACCATGACCCTGACCAACGCGTCCGGGATGGCCGTCGTGACGGTCACGCCGGGCGCCGGAGGATTCGGGCAGGGCGTCGAGGCCACGGTCGCCGGCCTTCCGCCGGTGGACTTCTCGCTCACGCTCCGGCGTCCGTTCCAGGTCCTCGGCGGCGGCAACAACGTGCCGGAGCGGTACGGCTCCGATCTCTGGCTGGCCAAGGGGTACGGGTACACCGGCACCTGGGGATACCGGTCCGCTTACGGCAACGTGATCAACGTCTGGCAGCGGGGTGCCGGTGGCGCCCCCGCACTGGTTGGCGCCGACACGATCCCGAACGTCACCACCGTCAGCGACCTCCAGGTGAGCCCGGACAGTACGCTGCTCGTGGCCACCGGCGAGTACGGCACAGGCGCCGGGCTCTACGTCTACAGCCTGACCGATCCCGCGCACCCGGCGCTCTTGGCGCAGTGGTCGGTGGCCAACGCGACGGGAGGGCTCCACACCGGCTCGCTCGCCGAGATCGGCGGCCAGCTCTACGCCTTCACCGCCCGCGACCCGAGCGCCCCCTCGCTCCTCACCTTCCGTATCCAGCCTGACTCGGCCAGCGAGATCGTCCTGGTCGACTCGATCGCAATGCCGGCCAACTACGGCATCCACGACACGTTCGTGCGGGACGGACTGCTGTTCGTGGAGAACTGGAACAGCGGGATGTGGATCTACGACGTCGGCGGTGGCGGGCAGGGCGGGGCGCCCGACCACGCGGTGTTCATCGGGTCGGTGGCCACCCAGGGGGGCGAGGTCCACAACGCGTGGTGGTTCCATAATCCCGTGACCAACGAAAAGCGGTACGTCTTCATCGGGCAGGAGGGGCCGGACGTGATCGGGGTCTCCAGCACCGGGGACATCCACGTGGTGGATGTCTCGGACCTCTCGGCCCCGGTCGAGGTGGCGCACTTCCACCTCGGCGCCAACGAGGGCCCCCACAACTTCTGGATGGACGAGCAGCGGCAGGTGCTCTACGCCGCGTACTACAATGGCGGCGTCGTGGCGCTCGACGTGTCCGGCACCCTGAGCGGCGACCTCAGTTCCCGCGAGATCGCCGAGATCGAGCCCGGTGGCAGCGGCAACACGTACGTCTGGGGCGTGATGCTGTACGGCGGGTCGCTCTATGCGTCCGACATGGTCAGCGGATTCTGGCAGCTCAAGGTGCCGTAAGGGTCCGTTGCGAAATGGAATGACCGCAAGATCCGAGTAGCGCTCCCGGTGCGAGGGGGCATATTTGGGTCGTGGGTCGTGGGTCGTGGGTCGCGGGTCGTGCGTCACACGTGTCGGGCCGCCCGTTATCCCGTTCGCTCGTCACGCTTCACTCTTCACTCTTCACTCTTCACTTCGTACTTCTCACTTCTTCCTCTCCCAAGCCTCCTCCATCCCGGGAACCCATTCCGTGCGGATCCTCAGCGCTCTTCTGCTCAGCACCCTCGCCGCCGCGCCGGTCGCTGCGCAGCAGACCCCGACGCTCGACCGCGTCCTCCTCTCGACGCCCGACGCGGCGAAGGCACGCGAATACTCGACCGAACTGAGCCGCGTCATCCACGTCGCAGGGTCGCCCAGGCAGGTGGAGACCGCCGACTACGTCCTCCGGCTGATGAAGTCGTGGGGCCTCGACACCAGCCGGGTCTCCTACCGGGTGTACCTCCCGTGGGCCGATTCCGCCGTGGTGGAGCTCGCCGGCCCGACGCCGGTCCGGCTTTCGTTGGCGGAGCCCGCCGTTCCCGGCGACACCACCAGCTACCTGGCGCAGTACCCCACGGTCCACGGCTACACCGGCTCCGGTGACGTCACCGCGCCGCTCATCTACGTCAACTACGGCCTGCCGGTCGACTACGCCCAGCTCGACTCCCTCGGCGTCAGCGTCAAGGGGAAGGTGGTCATCGCGCGCTACGGCCGGAGCTTCCGCGGCATCAAGGCCCGCGAGGCCGAGAAGCACGGCGCGCTCGCGATCCTCATGTATTCGGATCCGCACGACGACGGGTTCGTGCCCGGCGACGTCTATCCCTGGGGGCCGATGCGCGGTCCGGCGGGGGTCCAGCGCGGCACGGTCCAGAACGGCGACGGCGACCCGTCGACCCCGGGCTGGCCGAGCACGCCCGACGCCAAGCGGCTCGACCCGTCGCAGATGGAGATCCCGCACATCCCGTCGGTGCCGATCGGCTACGGCAACGCGCAGGTCCTGCTGCAGGGCCTCAAGGGGCCGGGCGCGCTCCGAGGGTGGCAGGGCGGGCTCCCGTTCCATTACCACCTCGGCGGCACCGACGACGTGAAGGTCCGCGTCGCGGTGTGGGCCGAGACCGGCGCGAAGGCATGGAAGACGATCATCAACACCTTTGGGACGCTGAAGGGCACCACCTGGCCCGACGAGATGGTCATCACCGGCGGCCATCGCGATGCCTGGGGCCCCGGGACCGCCGACAACATCGCGGGCGTCACCAGCGTGATGGAGTCGGCCCGGGCGTGGGGAGAGGCCGCTAGGCGGGGGCTCCGGCCGCGGCGCACGCTGGTCTTTGCCACCTGGGATGCGGAGGAGTGGGGGGACGAGGGTTCGACCGAATGGGTCGAGGCGCACGAGGCCGACCTCACGGCCCACGCGGTCGGCTATTTCAACCAGGACGCGGGCGGCGTCGGCCGGGCGTTCGGCGGCTCGGCCACTGCGTCGCTGCAGCCCCTCGTGCGCGAGGTGACCAAGCTCGTCCCGCAGCCCGGCGACACCGTGTCGATCTACACCGCCTGGCGGCGGCGGAGCAACACGGCCGATTCGCTGGAGCCGGCCATGGGCGACCTCGGCGGCGGAAGCGACTTTGCCGCGTTCTACAACCACCTGGGCATCCCGTCGGCGGACTGGGGCTTCGGCGGGCCGTCGGGCAACTACCACTCCCAGTACGACGACGAGACCTGGATGGAGAAGTGGGGGGACAGCGCGTTCCAGGGGCACCGCGCCATCGCCCAGGTCGACGCACTTCTCCTTGCCCGGATGGCGGACAGCGACGTGCTGCCGCTCGACGAGGCCAACCTGGCCAACTACCTGGGCTCGCTCGTGAAGGGCGTGGAGTCCCGGGCGGCGCGGCAGGGCTGGCGCACGGACCTGTCCGCACTCTACCGCGCCATTTCCGACATGCACGACGCGGCGCTCGGGTTTGCGAATGTGCGGGACGCCGGGATGGCCTCCAGCGGGCCGAAGGGCGCCTCGGCGGCGCTCGCCGAGGCCAACCTGCTGCTCCGCCAGTCGGAGATGGCGCTCTCCCGTCCCGAGGGGCTCTCGGGCCGGCCGTGGTTCCGGAACCTGATGTTCGCCGCCGACCGGGACAATGGCTACGCCGACATTGCGCTCCCCGGGCTGGCGGAGGCGATGGAGGACCGTGACCGCCCGCGCTTCGACCACGAGGTCGCGGACCTGGCCTCGCGGGCGGAGCACGCCGCCGAGCTCCTGCGGCGGGCGACGGTGGCGCTGGCGCGGCGGTAGGCCGCGCCGCGGAGGCGGAAAGCGAACGGCGGGCCCCGGGGATCCCGGAGCCCGCCGTTCGTCGTTCGGCCGCCGCCGCTCAGTTGCCGGCGGGCGCCGTCCAGGTGTCGTTCGACGAGTCGTAGTCCTTGAACCAGCCGCTGGTCCAGAGCTCGGCCTTCACCACGGGCTTCGCGGTGCGGATCTCGCTCGTGAACTTGGTCTGGTCATAGTACCACACCTCGACCGGCAGCTTGACCATCTGCACCGACCCGTCGCTCAGCGTGAGCTTGAGGTCGACCGGCATCACCGCCGCGCCGTTGTTCTTGAGCGCGACCTTCACGTCGCTCGAGCCGTCGGCGTTGCCGGTCTGGGTCACGTTGTCGATGCCCTGGTCGAGCGTGGCGGTGGTGTAGAACCATTCGCGCCAGAACCAGCTCAGATCGCGGCCCGACATGTCCTCCATCGTGCGGAAGAAGTCGGCCGGGGTCGGGTGCTTGAACGCCCAGCGGTGGGTGTACTCGCTGAAGGCCTTGTCGAACACCTCGGGGCCGAGCACCACGTTCCGGAGCGCCAGCAGGGCGATCGACGGCTTGACGTACGCCAACTCGCCCAGGTTGGCGTTGGTGCGGTAGCGGTTGGCCGGCGTCATGATCGGCTGCGCGGTGGGGCGCTGGTCGTTGACCATGACGAAGAACTTCTCCTCCCCCTTCCGGTTGGCGGAGTCGCTCCGCTGCCAGTAGTCCTCTTCCGAGAAGGTGTTGATGAACGTGTTGAACCCCTCGTCCATCCAGGCGTAGAGCCGCTCGTTGGACCCCACGATCATCGGGTACCACATATGCCCGATCTCGTGCGTCACCACGTTGTAGAGCGACTCCTTGGCGCCCTGGAGCGCCTCGGCGCCGGTGGCGCGCGGGGTGTTGGGCGCTTCCATCGCGACCATCGGGTACTCCATCCCGCTGATCGGGCCCTCGACGGCGGAGATGTGCGGGTACGGGTACGGGAACCAGCGCTCGCTGTATTCCTTGATCGAGAACCGGCTCATCTTCGCGGCATCGGCCCACGTCGACTTGGCGGTGGCGCGGTAGTAGGCGAAGGCGTAGTGCCCGTCGTAGCTCGAGGCATCCCAGAGGTAGTCCGGCGAGCCGGCCCAGGCCACGTCGCGCACGTTCTGGGCCTTGAAGCGCCAGGTGACCATCCCGTCCTTCTTCGGCCGGGCGGCCCCGCTGGCCAGGTCGGCCTCGGTCACGATGTGGATCGTGGTGTCGCTCTTGGCGGCGGCCGCGAGCCGGGCGCGCTCGGTGGCGGTGTACACCTCGGCGGGGTTCTGCACCATCCCGGTCCCCGCGACGATGTAGCCGGCCGGGACCGTCACCGCGTAGGTGAAGTCGCCGTACTCGAGGTAGAACTCGCCCTGGCCCAGGTACTGGTCGGTGTTCCAGCCGCGGACGTCATCGTAGACCGCCATGCGGGGGTACCACTGCGCCAGCTCGAACAGCGGGCCGTCGTAGCCCATCCGGTCGGCGCCGTGCTCCGGGATGTTGAACGAGTAGTCGATGGCGATGACCGTCGACTGTCCCGGCGCCAGCGGCTCGGCCAGCGGGAGGAACATCATCGTGTCGTCGGTGCGGCCGGAGAGCTTCTTGGCGGTCGGCTTGGCCTTGCCGCGGCCCCGGGCCGGCGACTCCTGGGTGATGGAGGCCAGCGTGAACCCGCCGTCGAACCCGCGGGTGCCGAAGCGGGAGTTGGGCGGGAACATCAGCGACCCGACGCTCCCCTGGCGGAAGAGGTTCTGGTCGAGCTGGAGGAACACGTGGTCGAGCGCCGCGGGGGAGTGGTTGGTGTAGGTGATGCGCACCGTCCCCTTGATCGTCTTCGCCGCGGTGTCGAGGGTGGCCTGGATGTCGTAGTCCGCGCGCTGCTCCCAGTACTTGGGCCCCGGGCGCCCGTCCGGCAGCCGGACCTCGTTGCCCGGGGTCAGGTCCAGGTGCGCGAAGATGCCGGTGTCGGCGGTCGGGCTGCGCATCGGCGGGAGGGCGGGCTGTTGCGGCCGCGCCACGACCGGCGGCGGGGGGGCGGTCGGCGCCGCGGGCTGCTGGGCGCCCAGCGCCGCCGGGGCGGCGGCCAGGAGCAGGGGGATCAGGAGTTTGCGCATGTGCGTGGGCTCGGGGTGTTGGGAAAGGGGTGAACGGTCAACGGTGAACGGACAACGGTGAATGGTCAACTCCAGGCGCGTCATGGACGGCGAGACAGCCCGTTCACCGTTCACTGTTCACCGTCTACGGCCTTACAACCGCGGAAGTGTCACGCCCAGCTGGCCCTGGTACTTGCCGGCCTTGTCGCGGTAGCTGGTCTCGCAGACGTCGTCGGCGTCGGCCTCGAAGAACAGCACCTGGCAGATACCCTCGTTGGCGTAGATCTTGGCGGGCAGGGGCGTCGTGTTGGAGATCTCGAGCGTCACGTGGCCTTCCCACTCGGGCTCGAAGGGGGTGACGTTGGTGATGATGCCGCAGCGGGCGTAGGTCGACTTGCCGACGCAGATCGTCAGCACGTCGCGCGGGATGCGGAAGTACTCCACCGACCGCGCCAGGGCAAAGCTGTTGGGCGGCACGATGCACACCTCGCCGGCGAACTCCACGAAGCTCTTCGGGTCGAACTCCTTCGGGTCGACGATGGCGGAGAGGGCGTTGGTGAAGATCTTGAACTCCGGCGCCACCCGCATGTCGTAGCCGTAGGACGACACCCCGTAGGAGATGACCTTGCGGCCCCGGGCGTCGGCCTCGCGCACCTGCCCCTCGACGAACGGCTCGATCATCCCGCGCTCGCGGGCCATCCGGCGGATCCAGCGGTCGGACTTGATGGACATGGGGGAACGGGGATGGAGGGGAAGGGGACCGGCGCGACCGGGGCGGAATATACCCCGGGGCGGCGACGCGCTGAATCCCACCCGCTACGGTCGGGAATCGGCGGCCGCGGCGGGTCCGGCGCGGGTTGAACTCGCCTTGGCCGGGGATTAGCTTCATCATTCCGTAAGTGAAAAATTTCACGATACGCCGAGCCCATGCTCCAGCCCTACCTGCCGATCCTGCTGGTCATCGCCTTCGTGATCGCCAACGCGGTCCTGATGCTCGGCTTGTCGCGCTTCTCGGACCTCGCCCTCCGCACCTACAAGCCCACCGCCGTCAAGGTCGCCCCGTATGAGTCGGGGATGCCGGTCCTGGGCGATGCGCGGGAACGCTTCTCGGTCAAGTTCTACATGGTCACCATCCTGTTCATCGTCTTCGACATCGAGGCGGTGTTCATGATCCCCTGGGCGGTGGCCTTCCAGCAGCTCGTGGCGATGCGCGGGCTCCTGATCCTGGAGATGCTCGCCTTCATGCTCATCCTGGTGGTGGGCTTCATCTATGTGTGGAAGCGGGGAGCGCTCGAATGGGATTGACCCTGCCCTCGGCCCCGTCCGGGACCACCACGATGTCGGAGATGTCGCCCAACTGGGTGACCACCCGACTCGACTTCCTGGTCAACTGGGCCCGGAAGAACTCCCTCTGGCCGATGCCCTTCGGCACCGCCTGCTGCGCCATCGAGTACATGGCCACCGCCGCCTCGCGCTTCGACATCGCGCGCTTCGGGATGGAGCGGCAGAGCTTCTCGCCCCGCCAGGCCGACGTGCTGATCTGCGCCGGGCGCCTGCCGTTCAAGCTCGCCCCGGTCATCCGCAAGATCTGGGACCAGATGCCGCAACCCAAGTGGGCCATCTCGATGGGCGCCTGCGCCTCCTCGGGCGGCATCTTCGACACCTACGCGATGGTGCAGGGGATCGACACCATCATCCCGGTGGACGTCTACGTCCCCGGGTGTCCGCCGCGCCCGGAGGGGCTGATCTACGGGATCACGCTCCTCCAGAAGAAGATCGCCGGCGAGACGATCACCGACCACGCGATGCGGGACGAGCGCCTGGTGGGGCCGGACGGCCTCTTCGTCCGCCCCGACCGCATCGACGAGGTCTCCGAGCCGTTCGGCAACTCGGTCCAGCAGACCCGCTCCGCATGACCGCCCACCCGAGCGTGGCGGCCCTCCGGGCCCGCTTCGGCGCTGCGCTGGCGCGCACGAGCGAGAGCTGCGGAGACACCATCGTCTGGGTGGCCCGCGCGCAGGCGCACGAGGTGCTCGCCTGGCTCCGGGACGACCCCGCGCAGGCGTACGACTACCTCGTGGATGTGACCGCGGTCGAGTACCGCGACCCCGAGCTCCCGCTCGAGGTGGTCTGGCAGCTTCGCTCGCTCCCGCACGGCCGGGACCTCCGGGTCAAGGTGGCGCTCGACAAGGCGCTCCCGCTCGAGGTGCCGTCGGTGTGGGACCTCTGGAAAGGCGCCGACTGGCTGGAGCGCGAGGTGTTCGACATGTTCGGCGTCTCCTTCGCCGGCCACCCGGACCTCCGCCGCATCCTGATGTGGGAGACCTACCACGAGGGCTTCCCGCTCCGGAAGGACTTCCCGCTTCGCGGCCACTTCAGCCGGGCGGAGCAGACCCGTCAGGCGCTCGCCGCCAATCCCGAGGCCCACTACTCGCTCGAGGAACTCTCCATCGCCGAGGCGTACGACGAGCTGCCCGCCGAGATGCGGGAACGGCTCGCGCGCGGCGAGCGGGGGAAGGTCTGATGGCCACACGCACCGTCGAATACGCGCTCGCCACCCCCGTGATGGACCGCCACGGGCGGGTGTCCCAGGCGCCGCTGGGCGCGCCCCTGCAGGGCGAGGACGACCTGCACGGCGAGCACATGCTGATCAACATCGGGCCCCAGCACCCCGCCACCCACGGCGTGCTCCGCCTGGTCATCGAGCTCGATGGCGAGCGGGTGGTCCGCGTCATCCCCCACATCGGCTACCTGCACTCCGGTTTCGAGAAGCTCGGCGAGTACCGGCACTACAACCAGATCGTGCCGCTCACCGACCGCACCGACTACCTCTCGCCGATGGCCAACAACGTCTGCCTGGCGCTGGCGGCCGAGAAGCTGATGGGGATCGCCATCACGGAACGCTGCCAGGTGCTCCGGGTCATCGCCTGCGAGATGAGCCGGATCATCAGCCACCTCGTGTGGCTCGGCACCACCGGCATCGATCTCGGCGCCTTCACGCCGTTCCTCTGGTCGTTCCAGCAGCGCGAGCGGATCTACGACCTGCAGGAGGCGTGGACCGGCGCCCGGCTCACCACCTCGCTCACGCGGGTCGGCGGGATGATGGCCGACGTGCCCGACGGCTGGGAGGAGGGGCTCCGTGACTTCTGCCGGACCTTCCCGACGACGCTCCGCGAGGTGGACACGATGTTCACCCGCAACGCCATCTGGATCGGGCGGACCCAGGGCGTCGGGGTGATGTCGGCGGCGGATGCCACCAACTATTCGCTCTCCGGCCCCATGCTCCGCGCCAGCGGCGTGCCGTTCGACGTCCGGAAGGACCGGCCCTACCTCGGCTACGAGACGTACGACTTCGACGTGCCGGTGGGCGAGCACGGCGACATCTACGACCGCTACCGCGTCCGGCTCGAGGAGATGTGGCAGTCGACCCGGATCCTGGAGCAGGCGCTCGACCGGCTGGCGGCGCTCAAGGGCGCGCCGGTCATCGTGGCCGACGCCCGCGTCATCCTCCCGCCCAAGTCG
>DATIEF010000037.1:0-2122 GCA_035455865.1 Gemmatimonadales bacterium
CGCTCGTGATCCCGCCGGAGTACGAATGCCTGGCGCGCGGATTCCGATTCGAGGGCGCGCCCGGAGAACCGGGAGGCCGCGGCGCAGTCGGTCCGGCCGTGTCGGTCTCCATCGGAGTCGTGCGCACCCGCTACTACAAGGCGCTGATCGTCGCGGGGATTCGGGTCCTGGACGCGCCTCCGTTCTACGTGGTGGCGGATGCATCCAAGGTGCCGCCGTCCGGCTGGATCTCCGTCGTGTCGGTGGGTGGCCAGGGAGGGATCGGAGCTCCGGGCGTTCCCGGAAGGAACGGAGATCGTGGAGGCGACGGATGTCCCGGTGATCCGGGAGGCCCGGGGCAGGATGGCGGTCCGGGCGGGAATGGCGGACCGGGGGGGCGCGGTGGGCAGGTCACCATCGTCGGCCCCGACGATTGGCCGCTGTTCGCCAGTCTCATCGACGCCCGCTCAGAGGGAGGGCGAGGAGGACCTGGCGGCCAGGGTGGACCCGGTGGCGGAGGGGGCATGGGTGGGAGGCACCCGCCGGTGACACGGTTGTCGTGCGCCGATGGCCCCATCGGGCCTTCGGGCCGGCGTGGCTCCGCGGGCCATGACGGCCCGCGCGGCGCACCCGGTCCTCACCCCCAGATCCAGCCTCAACCGGCGAAGGAGGTGTTCGGGCGTGACGCGCCCCTTGCACTCCAGGTTCTGGTGAGCGCCACACCCTAGGGTCATATTGGCGATCGCCGTCCAAGGCTTTCGGTCATGAGCGGTACATCCGATCAGCTGTTCGCCGCACTCTACCACGAGCTGCACGCCCTGGCGCAGCGGCGGCTCCGCGGACTGCCCTACGGTTCCACTCTCAGCACGACCACGTTGCTTCACGAAGCGTATCTCAGTCTCGCGGACAACGACCAGCTCCGGTTCCCCGACCGCTCCCGTTTCCTCTCGTACGCTTCACGCGCCATGCGCGGTCTCATCATCGACTACGCCCGGCGCCGCTCGGCCGCCAAACGGGGAGGCGAGTTCCAGCTCCTCCCCCTCGACGGCTCGGAGGAAGGGCCTGGTGTGCTTCCGTCCGAGCTCGATGCTCTGGGGCTGGCGCTGGACGAGCTGGCGACCCTGGACCCGCCGCTGGCGGAGCTCGTCGATCTACATTTCTTCTGCGGTCTCTCGTTCACGGAGATAGCGTGCATGCGGGGCGTCTCTGAGCGCACCATTCAGCGCGACTGGCGCAAGGCGCGCGTCATCCTCCATCATCAGCTGCGGTGACCACACCCCTCGATCCCCTCGATTGGCAAGCGCTCAACGCCCTGCTCGACGCCGCACTCGAGCTCGAGCCGGAGGCACGCGCGGCCTGGCTGGCGGAACGCCGCCGCGAGCGGCCTGATCTGGTGGACCATCTGGAGCAGCTCCTCGCCCGTGAGGCGCGTGCCGATGCCGAAGGATTCCTGTCTCCCGCCGAAGCCCCGCCCATGGCCGAGCTCTTGGCCTCACCCGTGACCCGCGAGCTGGGTCCCTGGCGGCTCGAGCGCCCGATCGGGCAGGGCGGGATGGGGACTGTGTGGCTGGCCAGCCGTGCCGACGGGCGCTTCAAAGCCACCGCCGCCATCAAGTTCCTGGCCCTGGCCCTGTCGGGCCCCGAAGGCGAATCGCGGTTCCGGGCCGAGGGACATGTGCTGGCCCGCCTCACGCACCCGAACATCGCGCGGCTCCTCGACGCCGGCGTCAGTCCCGGAGGCCAGCCCTACCTCGTGCTGGAACACGTGGACGGGCAGGCCATCGACCAATGGTGCGACGAGCACCGTCTCAACGTGGCGGGACGGGTGGCCCTCTTTCAGCAAGTGCTCGCGGCGGTGGCCCATGCGCACGCGAACCTGATCGTCCATCGGGACCTCAAGGCGTCCAACATCCTGGTGGCGAAGGACGGAACGGTAAAGCTGCTCGACTTCGGGATCGCGAAGATGCTCGAGGGTGCTCCGGAGGACGACACGGTCACCCGTACCCGGATGCTGACCTTCGATGCGGCGGCCCCCGAGCAGATCCGCGGGGAGCCCGTGTCCACCGCCACGGACGTCTACGCGCTGGGGATCCTGCTCTACCAGCTGCTCGCGGGCCGGCATCCGACCAACGAGGACTGTCCC
>DATIEF010000038.1:0-4160 GCA_035455865.1 Gemmatimonadales bacterium
GCCACCTGCAGCCGGGCCAGCGGATTGCCCTGCTCCACCGGGATGCGGAGCCGGTCGGCCAGCACCTTGTTGAGCCCCGGGATCCGGGCGCCGCCGCCGACGGTGAAGATCCGGGTGAGCGATCCCGCCGACCGGCTGGCCGACTGCAGGAACGCCGCCGCCCGCTCGATGCCCACCGCCAGCTCCTCGCCGCGGCTCTCGAGGAACGGGTCGAGCATCTCGTTGCGCTCGAAGCCCTGCAGGATCTTGTCGGCCTCCTCCACCGAGAGGCCGCGCTCGCGCTGCAGGTCCTCCCGGAACTTCCGCACCCCGACCGGGAGGTCCCGCGTGAGCACCGGGATCCCGTCCTCGAGGATGTTGATGTTCGACATCTCGTTGCCGATGTTGACCAGCCCCACCACGCCGGAGAGGTCGTCGGGATGGTTGAGCTCGAAGGCGTTATGCAGCGCGAAGGCGTCGACGTCGATGATGCTCGCCTCGAGCCCCGCCTCGGCCAGGAGCGACATCCGCCCCTCCACCAGCTCCCGCTTGGCCGCCACCAGCAGCACCGTCATCTGGAGGCCTTCGCCCTCGGGGTCGAGGATCTGGAAGTCGAGCTCGACGTTCTCCATGTCGAACGGCACGTGCTGCTCCGCCTCCCAGCGGATCACCTCACGGGCCTCCGGCTCCGACATCCGGTCCATCTGGATCTTCTTGACGATGACGTCGCGCCCGCCCACCGCGATCACCACCGACTTGGTCTTGATCCGGGCCGAGGCGAGGAGGTGCTTGATGGCATCGGCCACGACACCCTGGTCGATGATCTCGCCGTCGACGATGGCATCCGCCGACACCGGCGCGAACGCGACCCGCGAGAGCACCGGGTCACCCCCGCCGTGGCTGATCTCGACCACCTTGATCAGGCCGCTGCCGATGTCGAGCCCGACAGTGGTCTTCTTGCGTCCGAAGAGACCCATACTGACCCGGCCGTGGTTGTGGAAATGGGGACTTGGACTGGCTACGCTACCATTGGGCAAGGAAATTGTCAAGCTCGAAGGTGCTTGAGGTGAGTCGGAACAAGATGTTGCGGGGTCAGACTTTACCGATGCCGGACGACGCGGTGCCCTCGCCGGCATCCCGCACCTGGGCCCGGCAGTAGCTGTAGGTTTGGTAAATGTTCGGATGCCAAATGGAGGCATCAACGCCCGGAAAACACCGCGGGCCGACCTCGAAAGGTCGGCCCGTAGTGACAGTGGCGGGATGGTGTCAGTACTGGATGAACGGTCGCTGCACGATCGGTCGCGCCACGGCGGAATTGGACACCACCGTGTTGATGGCACAGCTCGAATACTGGATGTTGATGGTGCCGGTCAGGTCGTCCGTGATGCTGGCGCTCTCGGAAAGGAGGCCGCCATAGAAGTTCGAGGTGCCGGTCCCCTTGGTGATGCTCCCCTTCACGATGACGAGCCCGTAGAAGGTGAAGCCGCCCCCCGAGGTGAAGTTGCCATCCACGAGCAGGACTCCCTGCCCGATATTTCCGGTCACCTTGAGGTCGCCGGTCACGTGGATGATCGGGTAGTAGGAGGCACACGGATAGGTGGTCGTCGCCCCAACGGTATAGGCTGCATACGACTCGTGTTCAGGATCGCCCCAGTTGGTGGTCTGCGTGCGGTCGCAGGCGTGCGTGGTGGCGTTGAGGACCGGCTGGATCGACGTCATGGTCCCGGGCGCGATGGTGACGTTGGCGCTGTTGATGAACGTGTTGTACGCCTGGTTCACGTCCGTGATCGTCGTGCCGACGGTGGAGTCGTGCGAGACGGTGCCACCGGTGAGCGTCGGGCTGCCGTGGGTCGAGACGCTCGAGTCGGTCCGGATGGCCGGCTGGTTGGCGGTCGGCTGCCCGGCGCAGGTGGATGACCACCCGCCCGCCGTCGGCGGCACATCGTTCCCATTGATGTCGGCGCTCCCGCCCACGCTCACGCCGCCGGCCACGGTGACGCTCGACTGCACGTTCAGGGTCGGGATGTTCTTCTTGTAGATCATCCCGTAGGTCCGGGTGGCCAGGACGCTCCCCGAGCCGTTCTTCGACTGGCCGGTGGCGGTGACGAGATAGGTGAAGCCATTGAGCGCGGTGACCAGGTCCGTGTAATACGCCCCGGTGGAGCCGAGCTGCTTGTTGGACACGGTGATCGAGTTGCCGGTGCCCATCGTGGTCCAGGCGTTGTCCCAGTTGGCGATGGCGTAGTCGATCCCGGCCTGGGCGGCATCGGCGGCCTGCTGGCCGGAGAGCGCGTTGCTGCCACTGCGCTGCTCGAGCTGGGCGGTGTAGAAGATGCCGGCCACCAGCGCCCCGATCACCACCAGGGCAAAGACGGCCAGGATGAGGGCGATCCCTCGTTCGTCGGAGCGGCGGGTCATAAGCACCTCGGCCTCAGTTGAACGGCGCATTGCGGAGCGTCACGTACGTGACCAGGCTGTCGTTGATCGGGGCCCGGGTCCCGCTGCCGGACTCCGACACCGACCCGCTGGTGACGCCGCGGAGCGCCACCTTGATGGTCCGCATCTTGGGCACGTTGCCCGACGTGGCCGCGAGCACGGCCCCGGTCGAGTCGTAGTAGGTGAGCTGGAAGCCGTAGAGGCCGCCGCTGGTGGCGGCGAGCGGCCCGACCACCGGCTGCATCGTGCCGCTCCCCACCTTCATCCCGAGCCACTGCTGCCCGCCCGAGGTGTAGAGCGAAAGCTGCACCGTCTCGTACGTCCGGACCGGCGAGCCCGCCTGGATCTTGGTGTAGGGGAACGACGTCGTGGCGAGCGCCGGGGCCAGCAGCGTGAAGGTGTACGCCGACCGGGTGGCGCCCGCGTAGGTGCAGGTGCCGCTCGACACCGCCAGGATCTGGGCCTGTACCCAGGCGTCATCGGAGGTCTTGGTGGTGTCGCCTTCCCAGAAGACGAACGCACTGTCGCTGGTGGTGGGCGCCCGGTACTCCGAAGCGAACCCCGAGGCGTTGGTCACCGTCAGCGTGGTGGCGGCAGCGGGCGTGGCGCAGATGGTGTAGTAGCCCCGCATGGCGCGGTAGGTGATCGACGTATCGCTCACGGCCCGGATGTCCGAGATCGTGTCGAGACTGCTCGACGTGCTGATGGTGATCTGGCGGAGCTCGTTCGGGATCACCAGCGCGCCGGAGCGCAGGTTGTCCTGCAGGTCGCCGCGCTGGGCCTGCGCGTCGGTGACCCGCTGGGTGGTGATGAGCATCTTGTAGATGACCGTCGAGACCAGGCCCAGGAGGACCATGGCGATGAGCGTCTCGACGAGGGTGAAGCCGCGAGGACCACGCCGGGGAGCGCTCATGTGGCACAGCTCACGATCGTGGCGAGGGTGTCGGTGATGGTCCCGTTGTACTTCTTGTAGGTGACGACCTCGATCACCGTCCGGGCGATCCCCGTGGTCGGCACGGTCCAGGCCTCGGTGACGCTGTTGGTGGTGGCGGTGCCGCTCGCGAACGACCCCGAGGTGCAGCGGGGGTTGGTGGCGTTGGCCGCCCGCCGGAGCCGCTCGATGCGCGCAGCCGCGACCGCGGTGGCGTTGGTGGTGCGCTGGCCCTGCCCCAGCATCCGGGTCGCCGCGGCCGAGCCGCCCGCCAGCGCCAGCACGCCGATGCCGAGGATGACCACCGCGATCATCACTTCGGTGATGGTGAAACCTGCGCGCCCCTCGCTCATCGCGTGACCCTCCCGAACTGGCCGACGTTGACGGTATCGGCGGCGGCGTTCCGGGTCAGGATGTAGGTGGCCGGGCTCTGGGTGTACGGGATGCCGCGCGGATCGAAGGTGTAGTCGAGCGACTCGTCGGGGTCGCACGAGGTGCCGCTGCACGCCTTGGCGGTGACGCCGTAGGCGGTGACCAGGCTGCGGCTCGTGAGGGTGTCGATGGGCGTGCCGCCGCAGGCCTGCGTCGTGACCCAGAGCTTGCCGCTGCTGTTGAGGTGCACCGTGGCGCAGCGGTCGCGGGCGATCGCCGCGGTGCGCGCGATGGCGAGCTGGCTCGCGACCGAGTTGCCGGCACCCTTCACCGACTTGGCATCGCTGCTGGTGCTCAGCGCCGGTACCGCGATCGTCGTGATGATCGCAATGAGCGCGAGCACGATCACCACCTCGATCAGGCTGAACCCGCCCTGCGATCG
>DATIEF010000039.1:0-2220 GCA_035455865.1 Gemmatimonadales bacterium
GGTGCCGCCGGATACGAGCACGGTCTGGCCGGTGACAGAGATATTCCCGCCAACGTAGACGCCGCCGGCGTGCAATCCGGACGCCGCTTCGAAGCCACCGTGCCCGATCTGCGCGTAGTCGTCCGATGCGCCGCCGCCGAGCACGCTCACCGCACCCGTCGCCGCCGTGACCGTGATCGAGCCGCCGACGGTCAGCGTGCCGGTGCCGCCGTCGACGTATGCCCCGCCCACGATCCGGAGCGCCTTGGCCAGCGTGAGCGCGCCTTGGAAGTGCACGTTGCTGTGGATCGAGTCGGGGAGCGACACCGGGGTGCCGCTGAAGACGGTGGTATCCACCTGCCACCGGGTGTTCGAGGCGTCCACCAGCGCGGTGCCGATGGTCGCGGCCTTGGCGACGCCGGTCACGTTGCCGGCGAGCGCCGTGGCGGTGCCGACGGCGACGGCGTTGCTGGTGAGCGCCACGCCCGCGGCGTTGTCGAAGGTCACGTCCTGGAAGTGCGACTGGGCGGCGCCCGGGTTCGCGAACGCCACCGACTGCGCCGCCGTCCCCGCGAAGACGGTCAGGTGCGTCCCGCTCGGCGCGAAGTCGCCGCTGGCGTTGGCCAGCTGGGCGAAGTTGCCGCGGAGGACCAGCTTGCCGGCGGTGAGGTCGCCGGTGCTCGATGCGCCGCCGGCGGTGTAGGCGCCGCCCACGTTCACCGAGTCTGCCGGGTTGGTCATCACGAAGCGGCCACTGTTGGCCACGGTCATCGCCCCCGCGACGGAGAGCGGATGCCCGTTGACCACCAGCATGCCCGACTGGTCGACGGCCAGCGTGCCGGTGGCGCGGAACGCCTTGGCGAGCGTGTCGGCGCCCTGGATGTGCACATTGCCGAACACCGAGTCCGGCAGTGCCGGATGCCCGGTGAATACCGTCGTGTCGGCGCGCCAGCCGTAGCCGGCGTCGACCAGGCCCCCGGCGATGGTGCCGGTCCGCGCGGTGCCCGAGACCTGGCCCAGGCTGACCGTCGCGGTGCCGGACACCGCCACGTTCGAGCCGAGGGTGATGCCGGCGGCGTTGGCGAAGGTCACGTCCTGGAAGTGCGATGACGTGAGGGCCGGGTTCTGGAACGCGACCGACTGCGCCGCCGCGCCGGCCAGTATGGTCTGGTGCGAGCCGGTGGCGGAGAAGTTGAGGCCCGAGCCGGCGACCTGCGAGAAGTTGCCGCGGAGCACGAGGACGCCGGCGCTGAGCCCCGTGCCGCTCGAGGTGATCGAGCTCACGGTGAAGGGCCCGCCGACGTCCATCGAGTCGGCGGCGTTGCTCATCACCAGCTGGCCGCTCCCGGCGAGGCTGAATGTGCCGGTCACGGTGAAGGGGTGCCCGCCCAGGGTGAACACCCCGCCGCCGTCGACGGCCACGGCGCCGAGCACCTTGAGCGCCTTGGCGAGCGTCGTGGCGCCCTGGAAGTGCACCGACCCGCTGAAGGAGTCGGGGAGGACCGGGCTGCCGGTGAAGTAGGTGGTGTCCACGTGCCAGCGACTGTTCGAGGCATCCACCAGGTTGCCCGCGATCGTGGCCACGTTGCTCGTGGCGCCGGTGACGTTGCCGGCCAGGATCGTGGCGCTCCCCGCCGAGGCCATCGGGCTCGACAGGGTCACGCCGGCGGCGTTGTCGAAGGTCACATCCTGGAAGTGCGACGAGCTGAGCCCGGGCGACTGGAACGACGCGGCCTGCGCCGCCGTGCCCGCGAAGACGGTCCGGTGGCTGCCGCTCGCGGCGAAGTTGAGGCCCGAGCCGCTCACCTGCGCAAAGCCGCCACGGAGGACGAGCGTGCCGGCGGTCATTGCCCCGCTGCTCGCCGTGATGGAGCTGACGGAGAATCCGCCGTGGACGTCCACCGAGTCGGCGGCGTTGGTCATCCGCAGGAGGCCGCTCGAGGCGATCGTGAGCGAGCTGTCAGCCACGAGCACGTGGCCGTTGACGGTGAGCGCGCCCGCGCCGTCCACCGCCAGCTGGCCCAGCGCCGTGAACGAATGCGTCAGGGTGTCGGCGCCCTGGAGGTGGACGCTGCCGCTCAGGGAGTCGGGGAAGACGGCCGAGCTGCCGGTGAAGATGGTCGTGTCGGCATGCCAGCCGAACCCGGCGTCCACCAGGCCAGTGCCGATCGTCAGGACCCGGATCGGTCCGGTCACCTGACCTGCGGACACCGTGGCCGTGCCGCTGATCGTGGCGTTACT
>DATIEF010000040.1:0-8494 GCA_035455865.1 Gemmatimonadales bacterium
GCCAGGCCGGCGTCAGGGTCGGTGAAGACCCGCGGGATGGTCATCTGCCCCTGCTCGATGGGCACCGCCGGTTCGATCGCCGCGGGCACCAGCCGCTCGCTCATCGAGCGCGCCGCCGACGTGACCCTCAAGGAGCGGCGACCCCTCATCCTCGTGCCGCGCGAGACGCCCCTCTCGCTCATCCACCTCCGCAACCTGACCGCGCTCACCGAAGCCGGCGCCACGATCCTCCCGGCGGCGCCGGGGTTCTATCACCGGCCGAAAGAGATCGCCGAGCTGGTGGATTTCGTGGTGCAGCGGATCCTCGACCAGGTGGGACTCGAGATCGAGGTGGGGAAGCGGTGGGGGTCATAGTGGCGAGTGATGAGGGGCGAGTGGCGGGCGGGGTTCGAGGTAAGAGTTGCGTGGGCCTGACAGCTCACCGGACCCGCGGCCCCATTACCCGAGCCCCGCACCCCACCCGCCGCCTTTTACCCGCTACGCGCCACTCGTAACCGGCCTCGCATGCGCCTCGGCATCATCTCCGACACCCACGACCTCCTCCGCCCCGAGGTCTTCGACGTCTTCCGCGAAGTGGACCTGATCCTCCACGCGGGCGACATCGGCGACCCCGGCCTCCTCACCGAGCTCGAGGCGATCGCGCCGGTCATCGCCGTCTGGGGGAACACCGACGGGATGGACGTCCGCGCCCGCGTCCCCGAGGTGGTGGAGCGGCGGATCGAGGGGATCGACTTCGTGCTGGTGCACGGACACCAGCTCGGGAGCCCGACGCCGGAGAAGCTGCATGCGGCGTACCCCGAGGCGGAGGCCATCATCTATGGCCATACCCATCGCCCGCTCCTCGTCAACCTCGACGTCGTGGTGACGGTGATGAACCCGGGTGGCGCCGGCGCGCGGCGCTTCGACCTGCCGCCATCGGTGGGGATCATGGAACTCGAGGCCGGGCTGCCACCGCGCGCGCGGCTCGTGCCGCTTGGAGACGTGGAAGGTGACGAGTGAAGAGTGGCGGGTGGCGAGTGGGGCGTGAGGCACGAGTTGCGCGGACCTGACGGCCAGACCGGAACGGCCTTCCCGCTACCCGAGCCCCGCATCCCACCCGCCACTCACCACCCGCCACCCGCCGCTCACCACCCGCCACTCACCACCCGTCACTCGCCACCCGTCGTCCATTCCTCCAGCCTGCTCGTCCGCCGGAACGACTCCGGGTGCCGGCGGAACCAGCTCATCACCACCAGCATCTCGTCGAGCTTGCCCACCGGCAGCAACCCCGCGGGTGGCTCCGGCCGTGCGAGTTCCTGGGAGGCGACCGCGCGGAACGCCTCGATCTCGATGGGGGTCGTCGGATACGGGAACGTGGCCCGCACGGTGCCGCGCTTGATGAGGTAGGCCCGGTCATCGCCGTGGATGCCCGGATCGCGATAGACGAAGCTCAGGAGTTCCACCGCCGCGCGGGCGCGCGTGGTGGCTGAGAGGAGCCATTCCAGCGCCTCGAACCGTTCGCGCCACCGCGCCGCCTCCTCGAACGACTGGCTCGCCGCTGCGCGCTGCATCATCTCCACCACCCGGCCCACCGGCGCCAGCGACCTCCCCTCCAGGAAGGCGATGGCATCCTGGATCCGCTCGTCGTACGCCTCGCGGGTGGTGAGCGCCGCACAGGGGCCGAGGCAGTACCCGAACTGGTGGCGGAGGCAGGCGGCCTGGCGCGGCGCGGAGAAGAGGTCGGTCTGGTCGGCAAAGACGATCGGCATCTTGGCCGCGCAATCCCTGAGTCCGAGCAGGTCGTTGAGCGTGCGGAGCCCTTCCTGCACCCGACCCGCTGAGCCGAATGGCCCGTAGCAGCGCTCCTCGGCGGTCGGTGCCCGGCGGCGCGCCTCGAGCCGGGGCGCCAGGTCGGTGGTGACGCTGATGAACACCGGCAGCCGGGAGCGATTGCCCTGGAAGTTGTAGGGCGGTCGATGGCGGCGGATCTCGCGGATCTCCCCCAGGAGCGCCGCGAACTCGCTCGGCGCGTAGTCCCACTGGATGTCGTGCGCCGAATGGAGGATCCGCGCCGCCTTGTCGTCCGGATAGCGGGCGCGGAAATAGCTGAGGAGCCGCGAGCGGAGCCGGCGGGCCTTCCCCACGTAAAGCACGCGCCCCGCCGGGTCCACCATCCGGTAGATGCCGGGCCGGGGTTCCGCGAGCGCCTTGATGCGCGCCCGCAGCGCGTCGAGGTCGGTGGCCGGGAGGGCCAGGGCGCTCAGCTGCTTCACGCCTGGCACCGGTGGCAGAACACGGTGATCCGCTGGTCGATCGCGTGGGTCCCGGCCAGGTGGGTGCCGCACACCCGGCACGGCTCCCCTTCGCGCCCGTACACCAGCAGCTCGAGCTGGAAGTTCCCCTTTTGGCCGGTGCCGGTGCGGTAGTCGCGGAACGTAGTGCCCTGTGAGGCGATGGCGGCCCGCAGGATCCGGCGCACCTCCGTATGCAGCCGCGTGGAGTCGTCGAGCGACAGCTTGTGGGCCGGCCGTGACGGGTCGATGCGGGCGGCAAAGAGCGCTTCGTTGGCGTAGATGTTCCCGACCCCCACCACGTGCCGCTGGTCCATCAGCACCTTCTTCACCGCCTGGCGCGATCGCGCGAAGCTCCGGTGCAGCACGTCCGGGGTGAATTCGTCGGCGAGCGGCTCGGGGCCGAGTGCCGCGTCGTAGGCCGCCCATCCGGGCGCATCGAGCAGCAGCAGGGTGCCGAGGCGGCGGACATCGCGGTAGACGAGGAGCCGTCCGTCGTCGAGCGTGAGGCGGAGGACTGCGTAGCGGCGTTCGGCGGGGGTGAGCGCGCGTTCGTAGGTAAGGAGGGCGCCGGTCATCCCCGGCTGGACCACGAGGCGGCGGTCGCCCAGGTCGAAGATCGCGTGCTTGGCGCGGCGGGAGAGGGCGTTGATGGTGCGGCGGGGCAGGGTGGCCACGAGCCGACGGCGGGTGACGCCCCGCAGGACGTCCTCGTGGGAGAGGGCGGCCTTCTCGATCCGCCGGCCCACCAGGGCGGGGCGTAGGTCCCGGACGATCGTTTCCACCTCGGGAAGTTCGGGCATCCTGTCGGTGAACGGTAAACGGAGAGCGGTGAACGGGGGAGTGAGCCGCCGTTCACCGCTCGTTCGCAGGGGGCGCGCCCGCGGGCGTGGTCAGCTCGTGACGACGACGACCCCGACCATCCCGGGATGGATGGCGCAGTGGTAGTGGAACTTGCCCGGCGTCGTGAACGCGTGGGCATAGAATCCACCGGGCGCCATCACCCCGGAGTCGAACACGCCGGCGGAGTCGGACACGATGTGGTGGGAGACGCCGGGAGTGGCACCGCCGCCGTACGCATCGCCCGGGGTGCCGACGTCGGCGTTCCGCCAGCTGATGGTGTCCTTCGCCGCAAGTGAGATGGTGAACGAGTCGGGGGAGAACGCGGTGGTCGTGAGGGCGGATGCGTTGGCCACGATGGTCACGTCGGCGGCGATGCCGGATGGACCGGACGAGCTCGACGCACAGGCGCCGAGGCCGAGCGTGGCGGCAGCCAGGAGGAGAGTGGGACGATGCACGGGACGCTCCGGGTGCGTGGTGAATGTCCACCAAGGACGTCCGGATGACGCCATTACACCACAATTTGTTCCCGTAACTCTCGCCATACCCGCAATACTACGGAGGCCCGCGCCGCTCAGGCCCTCGTGGCCTCGCGCCAGCCGATATCCCGGCGCCAGACCTTTCCCTCGAACTGGATCGCCTCGGCGCCAGCTCGGCTCGCAGCCTGGGCCTCGGCGAAGCTCTCGCCCACGCCGGTGACCGTGAGCACCCGGCCGCCGCTGACCCGGAGCGTGCCGTCGCCGATGTCGGTGCCGGCGTGGAAGACGGTGACCCCGGTGGGAAGGTCGTCGGGGATCGTGATCGGCGCGCCGCGGCGTGGCGCATCGGGATACCCGGGCGCCGCCAGCACGGTGGTGACGGCGGCTCCCCGCCGCACCCGTGCCTGCGGCAGCGCGGTCCCGCGTGCGGCGGCGTCGAGCAGGTCGGTGAGCCCGCCGTCGACGAGCGGCAGGATCGCCTGCGTCTCCGGATCGCCGAAGCGGCAGTTGAACTCGATGACGGAAGGCGATCCGTCCGTGCCGATCATCAGGCCGGCGTAGAGCAGGCCGTTGAAGGGTGCCCCCTCGTCCTCGAGCTGCGCCAGGGTCGGGAGCAGCACGTCACGTTCGACCATCTGCAGCAGGTCGTGCGTCGCGATCGAGACCGGCGCGTACGCGCCCATCCCGCCGGTGTTGGGGCCCTTGTCGCCCTCGAGGAGGCGCTTGTGGTCCTGCGCCGCCGGCAGGATCCGCACCTCCCGTCCGTTGGTGACGGCAAAGACCGAGAGCTCCTCGCCGTCGAGGAAGTCCTCGACCACCACCACCTGGCCCGCGCTGCCGAAACGCTTCTCGCCCAGCATGTCCCGCACCGCCTGGGCGGCCTCCGCACGCGTGGCGCAGACGACGGCGCCCTTGCCCGCCGCGAGCCCGGAGGCCTTGACCACCATCGGTTCGGGATGGGAATCCACGTACGCCAGCGCCGGGGCCAGGTCGGTGAACGTGGCGCTGTCCGCGGTGGCCACGCCGGCGCGCCGCATGATCTCCTTGGCGAACGCCTTGGACGCCTCGATCTGGGCCGCCGCCGCGCCCGGCCCGAACACGATCCGCCCCTCGCCGCGGAGCCGGTCGGCGAGGCCCAGCGCGAGCGGCACCTCCGGCCCGATGACCACGAGGTCGATGCCATACGCGTCGGCGGCATCGACGATGCGGTCGATGTCGTCGGCGGGGATGCCCAGGTTGGTGGCGAGGGTGCCGATGCCGGGGTTGCCGGGGGCGGCGTAGATGTCGGCGTGGGGATTCTCGCGGCGGAGGGCCCAGCAGAGCGCGTGCTCGCGGCCTCCGCCGCCGACGACGAGGAGCCTCATCCCTTCCGCGCGCCGCGGATCGCCTCGCCGACGCGCTGCGCGGCGTGGCGCGCCGCCTTCCCGACCTGCTGCGCCATCTCGCGCGCTTCCTTCCCGTAGTGCTCGGCCGCGCCCTTCCAGTCCTCGGCCCACGGCCGCTCAGCCTCGGGCGTGCCGCGGCGCACGTACTCGCCGCGGATGACCCGGTCGTACTCGCCGGCGGTCACCCACGCCTGGATCTCGGCGGCGCGAACGGTGTTCATCGGGTGGGTCACGCTGAGCGTGTTGAGCACCTTGTACACCACGTCGAAACCTTCGTGGTTGTGCGCGTACTCGTTGGCCTGTGCCATGAACGCGTCGACGTTCATGTCGGCCATCGTGAACCAGGCGCCGCGACCGCCCCCCGCCATCTTCATGAACTTCCGCTGCATCGCGATCGGGTCCTGCACGCCGAGGAGCCCGGCGCGGTCGGCGGAGAGCTCGGACTTCCGGCTCCATTCGAGGAAGGCCAGCTTGACCGGCAGCACCACGAGCTCCGCCAGGAACGGGAGGGCGCCGAGGCTCACCAGCGCCAGCACCGCGGCGATGGTGCGGTAGAGCGCGTGGCCGCTCATCACGTGCCCCAGTTCGTGGGCCAGGAGGCCGCGGAGCTCGTCGTCGTCGAGGAGTTCGAGGGCGGCGGAGTGGATCACGATGAAGGGGTCGTCGACGCCGTACGCGCCGGCGTTGAAGATCGGCGTCTGGGTGACGTAGAGCTCCGGCACCTTCGGCCAGTCGAAGGTGGCGCACATCTCGACGTGCATCTGCCAGAGCCGGGGGAACTGGTCGGGCCCCACGCGGACGGCGTTGGCCTGGAAGAGGAGCTGGATGCCGCGCTGGCCTCCGAGGAGGCTGATGACCTTCTTGATGGCCTCATCCGCCCCCGGGACCGCCCTCAGGGCCTGCAGGGCGGCGCGGTCGGCGGGGTGTTCCCAGGAGATGGGGGCGATCTGCGGCAGCGTACGGCGGGGCCGTGGGGCGGGCAGGGTGCTGCTCATTCGAGGCTCGGCTGAAGGGGACATCCGGCCTTACGGGCCGGGCCGGCGCAGGTTTCAGATAGGAACGGTGAACGGTCAACGGTGAATCGTCAACGGTGAACAGTGAACAGTGAACGGTGAACGGGAGTGAGTTGCGCGCCCCTCCCGTTCACCGTTGCCCGTTGACCGTTCACCTGGCCGACTCGAACGCCTGCTCCAGGTCCGCCATCAGGTCTTCGACGTCCTCGATGCCGCAGCTCAGGCGGATGAGGCTGTCGGTGAGCCCCATCGCCTGGCGCATCGGGACCGGCACGGAGGCGTGGGTCATCGAGGCGGGGTGGCCGATGAGGCTCTCGACGCCGCCGAGCGATTCGGCCAGGCGGAACACGCGGGTCCGCTCCACCACCCGCCGGGCGAATTCGACGTCGCCGAGCTCGAGGGAGATCATCCCGCCGAAGCCCTGCATCTGGCGCTGGGCGAGCTCGTGCTGCGGGTGGTCGGGGAGGCCGGGGTAGTAGGCCTTCCTGACCGCCTTGTGGGCCGCGAGCCAGGGCGCCAGCCGGCGGCCGGTCTCGTCGTGCCGCTTCATCCGGAGCGCCAGCGTCTTGATGCCGCGGAGCGCCAGCCAGCAGTCCATCGGGCCGGGCACGCCGCCGGCGGCGTTCTGGAGGAAGCCCACCTGCTCGGCCAGGTCATCGCGCGAGGTCACGAGGAGCCCGCCCACCATGTCGCTGTGGCCGTTGAGGTACTTGGTGGTGGAGTGGAGCACCACGTCGGCGCCCAGCTCGATCGGCCGCTGGAAGACCGGCGTCGCGAAGGTGTTGTCGACCGCAAAGACCAGCCCCCGCGCCTGGGTGAGGTCGCCCACGGCCCGGAGGTCGGTGAGCGTCATCATCGGGTTGGTCGGGGTCTCGCAGTAGACCAGCCGGGTCTTCGGCGTCACGGCGCGCTCGAGCTGCTTGATGTCGCTGGTGTCGACGAACGTGAACGCCAGGCCGAAGCGACTGAATATCCGGGTCATCAGGCGGTGGGAGCCGCCGTACACGTTCTCGCCGCAGACGACGTGGTCACCCTGTGAGAAGACCTTCAGGAGGGTATCGAGCGCCGCCAGTCCCGACCCGAAGGCAAAGCCGTGGGTGGCACCCTCGAGGGCGGCCACGTTCCGTTCCAGCGCCTCCCGGGTCGGGTTGGCGGTCCGGGCGTATTCGTAGCCCTTGTGCCGGCCAAGCCCCTCCTGGACGTAGGTGGAGGTCTGGTAGATCGGCGGCATCACCGCCCCCGCGAGGGGGTCGGGGACCTGGCCGGCGTGCACGGCGCGGGTGGAGAGGCCGTGGGCGTGGTCGTCTGGGAGGATGCGGGTCATCGGATGGCCGGGTGGAGGCGCGGGGAACCTAACGGCGCGGTCTCCGGCGCGGCAAGGCGAGGGCTCTGGTTGTGCCCGCTCCGCGGGACGCGTAACTTGGCGTTGTGAGCACGCTTCAGGAACCCGAACCTTCCGCCGCCGCCGCTGTCGCCGCCCGCTGCCTGGTCGTGGATGATGACGACCTGGTACGCCACGCGCTGGTCCGCGTCATCGAGGGGCAGGGGCTGGCGTGCGTGCAGGCGGGGTCCGGCACCGCGGCGCTCGAGCTGCTGGAGCGGCAGGGCGAGGTACCGGTCGTCATCAGCGACATCCACATGCCGGAGATGGACGGCCTGGAGCTCCTGCGGCGGCTCCGGCAACGGTGGCCCGACACCGCGGTCATCATGCTCACGGCGGTCGCCGACGTCGAGACGGCGGTCTCCTGCATGCAGCTCGGCGCGATGGACTACATCGCCAAGCCGGTCATCGTGGACGAGGTGCGCACCCGGGTCACCCGTGCGCTCGAGAAGCGCGAGCTCACCCTGCAGAACCGCTTCTACCAGAAGCACCTGGAGACCCGCGTCCGGCAGCAGGCCCAGCGGATCCGCGAGCTCTTCCTCGAGGGGGTGCAGACGCTCGCCCACGCGCTCGAGGCCAAGGATTCCTACACCCGCGGTCATTCCAAGCGGGTGAGCTGGTATTCGGTCAAGACGGGCGTCAACCTCGGCTTCACCGGCGACGAGCTCGAGGAGCTCCGGCTCGGCGCCGAGCTGCACGACATCGGCAAGATCGGCACCCGGGAGGACGTGCTCAACAAGCCGGGCCCGCTCACCGCCGAGGAGTTCCGCCACATCGCCGAGCACACGGTGCTGGGCGAGCGGATCCTGGCGCCGCTGGCGCGGGAGACGCCGCGGGTCCTCCGGATCGTGCGCTCGCACCACGAGCGCCTCAACGGCTCCGGCTTTCCCGACGGGCTCGCGGGCGACGCCATCCCGCTCGAGGCCCGGATCGTGGCCGTGGCCGATGCCTTCGACGCGATGACCACCAACCGCACCTACCGGCAGCTCCGGTCCACCGAGGTGGCGCTCGAGGAGCTCCGGCGCTGCATCGGCGACCAGTTCGACGCCCGGGTGGTCGACGCCTTCCTCCGCGCCTTCCCCGATCCGGCCCAGTTGCCGGTCTCGTTCTGACCCTGCCGGGGCCG
>DATIEF010000041.1:0-2658 GCA_035455865.1 Gemmatimonadales bacterium
AGCGGTGAGCGGTGAGCGGTGAACGGTGAGCGGTGAGCGGTGAGCGGTGAGCGGTGAACGGTGAACGGGCAGCGGTACGGTGCACCCCGCTTGCCGATCACTGTTGACCGTTCACCGTTCCCCAAAAAGAAGGACGGCCGCCTGGTTCTTCACCAAGCGGCCGTCCCACACGGCGACTACCCGAGGTCGGGGGTTGCCCCGCCGTTCTTCTCCCTGCCGCCACCGGTTGGCTGTTCCGCCGCTCGGGAGGGCCAGCAAAGGCCTCGGCTTCCATCCCCAGGTCGGATGATCTGTCCCACCTGGTTCGTCACCGCGAGTGCTGCGAGTCGGAGCGGGTCGCGGACCACCCCTTCGCACTGCACCCCGAGGCACAAGATCGGGGTGGACGGGACGCGCGACTGGTCCCATCTGCCCGGGCCGGAGAGCCTCCAGGATCGACGATCGCCTGAGCCCTTGGTGCGTCGGCGATCTCCCCTGATATCCCACCCGAGCTCGCTGGGAGGCGGCATCCGCGACCAGAGGTCACGGATCGTTCCCCGCCAACGGTGCGCCCAAGATAGGGACCGGGGAAAAGCCCGCAAGTGCCTGTGTTTCTTCGGCTTACGCCACTTCGACGTGGACAGATGTGGATACGTAAACGCTGTGGATTGAGCGATGTAACAAGGTTCTCCACCGAATGTGGAGATGTGCATCCACACTGTTCCAGATATCCCCAACGCCCAAACCAGCGTGCTGTGTAACGAAGTAACTGGACGCGGGACCGCAGATCGCCTCGCGTCTACCCGAGAGATCCTTCGGTCGCTTCGCTCCCTCAGGGTGACTCCGATGGTGGGATCGAGGCCCGTGAACGCAAACGTGGCCCCGATCTCAACCGGAGCCACGTCTCACCTCTTACGTCTCACGTCTCACGTTTTACGTCTTACGTCTCACCCGCTCACGACTCCATCCCGACCTCGATATACCGGTACTCCGGCTCCTCGACGCCGGCAAAGAGGCAGCCCGCCGAGCTGGCGGCGAACCACCCCGCCACCATCGGACGCGGAAGGTCGAGCGCCTCGAGTGCGGGCGCCAGCCAGCGCCGCAGATGACGGAGTTCCGGCGCTCGGCGCGACAGGAATGACAGCAGCGCGCCGGCGCCCGACGTGGCACGGAGGAAATGCGCCAACGCGTGGGACCGTTCCACGAACTCGATGGCCCGGACGCCCGGTTCGTCGAAGATGATCGACCCCTCGAACACGTCCATCGCGGGCGCTTCCATCCGCGGACCGAGATAGATGTACTGGCGCACGTTCCCGGGGCCGCGGCGCTCGATGACCGCGGCGGCGGTGTCGACCGTGAGGCGGGCCGCGTGCAGGCAGTCGTCATCGAGGAGCACGCCGACCGCCTTGGTCCATTCGAGCGCCGGCAGCGCCATCTCCATCGGGCAGCCGACCGCGTCGTCATACGCGATGATACGCGGCGCCTCTCCCGCCCGGAGCAGGAAATGGCTCAGCGCCTCGGCCCGGTCGGGAAAGGTGCGGAGCGTGAGCGTGGATGGGGTGGCCATGGCCGAAAGCTACCGCCACCCCGCTCGATCCGCTAACCAGCTCAATCCTCGTCCTGGTGCGACGCCTCCGGTACCCTCGCATCGGACCCCGGCGCAGACGACAGGTCGATCGGCGCGAGACCGGTGGCCTGCAACTGGGGGTTGACCCGGACGATGCGGCGCCGGAGCGCACCCCAGCGCGCTTCGAGGTGGGCCCCCTGCCGGTCGAGCCGGTGCCCGGCGGCCGCCGCCTGGGAGGTCGGTGCGGCATCGGCACCCTCGACGATCCCGTACACCCCGCCGAGCGCACCGATGGTGGGGGCCAGTCCGTCGGGGCCGGTGGCGAGGGTGGCCAGCGCGGAGTCGACCGCGGCAAGCGAATCGGCCACGGCGCCGGTCGCGTGTGCGCGCCGGTCGGCCACCTGCGAGCGTACGGCTCGCACCTGGGCCAGGACCTCGTGCGCCCGGTCCACGGCGGTGTAGAGGCCCATCGCCAGGGAGAACTGCGCCGCCAGCCCCGCGGGGGGCGTCGGGATCCGGGGATCCATTCGCACCGTGAGCGGCGCCGCGTATGACTTGCCGTTGACCGAGAGGCGCACCGTGTAATGGCCCGGAAGGACCACGGGACCCCGCGGCAGCCGCGGCGTGTCGTGGTCGATGGCCGCGATCGGATACTCGGCGCCGAGCGCGGCCGGCGCCGGATAGTGCAGGTCCCAGACGAACCGGTGCATCCCCGACCCCGCCGAGAGCGGCTGGAACGGGCGCAGCCAGTGCGTCGGCACATTGAGCGCCACGGTGTCCACCGTCGGCGCGGTGTCAGCGCTGGAATACCGGCGGACCAGCTGGCCGGAGGAGTTCCGGATCTCGAGCGTCACCGGCCCCTGGGTCGAGTCGCCCAGGTAATAGTCGATGATGGCTCCGTCGGGCGGGTTCTGTCCGGCCGGCTCCTCGGGGGGCAGGGGCGTATCGGTGTTCTGGTTCCAGCGCCAGCGCCACGCCGGTGCGGGATGGAAGAGGAACGCCGGCTTGCCACTCGCGGCGGCCGCCTGCCGCAGCGGGGTCACGTCATCGAGGATCCAGAACCCGCGGCCGTGGGTGGCGATGGCCAGGTCGTTCTCGTGCACGATCAGGTC
>DATIEF010000042.1:0-7608 GCA_035455865.1 Gemmatimonadales bacterium
CTTCCGATCTGCCATCCGCCTTACCGCCCTACCGTCTTACCGCCCCCCCAGCAACGCCGCCGCGTGCTTCCGCGCGGTCTCCGCATCCGCGTCGCCCAGCATCCGCGCGAGCTCGGTGATGCGGTCCTCGCCGTGGATCACCTCGATGTCGCTGGTGGCGATCCCCCCCTTGGCCGCCTTGGACACGACGAGGTGGCGGTCGGAGCGGGCCGCGATCTGCGGCAGGTGGGTCACCACCAGCACCTGGTGCTTCCGGGCCACGGTCGCGAGCGCCTCGCCCAGCTGGGTGCCCACTTCCCCGCCCACCCCCGCATCCACTTCGTCGAAGATCAGGGTCGGCACGTCGTCCTGCCCCGCCAGCACGGTCTTGAGCGCGAGCATCAGGCGCGAGAGCTCGCCGCCGGAGGCCACCTTGGCGAGCGGCTTGGCCTCGTGGCCGACGTTGAGCCGGACGTTGAACGTGACCGATTCGGCGCCGTGCTGTGATGGCGTGGCGAGCGGCGCCATGGCGGCTTCCAGCTTGCCTCCGGGGAGGCCGAGCCCCGGCAGCAGCCGGCTGACGGCGCGGCCGAGCCGCCCGGCCGCTTCGGCGCGCTTGGCGCTCAATGCCGCGGCCGCCGAAGCGAGCGCCGCCACCGCTGCCTCGCGACGGGCGGCGATGGCGCGGAGGTCGGTGTCGGCGGTGTCGAGCAGGTCGAGTTCCGCTGCCGCCGCCTCACCCGCGGCGATCACGGCGTCGATGGTGTTGCCGTACTTCTGCGTCAGCCGATAGATCACGTCGCGCCGGCGCTCGATCTCCGCCAGGCGCCCCGGATCCTCCTGCACCGACTCGGCGTATTCCGACGCCAGCCGGCCGAGCTCGGTCAGGTTGCTGAAGGCCGCGTCGAGGAGTTCCCGCCACGCCGCGGCGTCAGGATCCTGCTTCTCCAGGGGCCCGAGCGCGCGGTCGGCCTCGCCCAGGAGCTTGAGGGCGCCGCCATCCTCGCCGTCCATCGCCTCGAAGATCCGCCGAGCCTGTTCCACCAGCGTGCCGGCGTGACTCAGCCGTCGCGCCTCGACACCCAGCGCCTCGTCCTCACCGGGCTTGAGCTTCGCCTCGCGGATCTCCTTGACCACGTGCCGGAGGTAGTCAGCGCGCCGCCGGACCTCGTCCCGCTTCCCCGCGAGTGCCGCTTCTTCCCGCCCGAGCGCCTCGGCCGCGTGCCACGCCTCGGCCACGGCGTGGCGTTCCGCCGCGGCGCCGGCGTAGGCGTCGAGGCTGTTCCGCTGGGCGTCGGGATGGAGCAGTGACTGGGCCTCGTGCTGGCCGTGCAGGTCGACGAGCAGGCGGCCGAGTTCGGCCAGGACGGCGAGCGTCGTGGGGCTGCCGTTGACCCACGCGCGGGAGCGTCCTTCCGCGGAGATCTCGCGCCGGACCACCACGCGTCCCTCGTCGACGTCAAGGCCGAGCTCCTCGATCCGCTTCCGGCGCGGGGCGTCGGCCACCTCGAAGGCGCCTTCCACCACCGCGCGCGATGCGCCGGGGCGGACCAGGCCGCTGTCGGCGCGTTCGCCGAGGAGGAGGGCCAGCGCGTCGACCAGCATCGACTTGCCGGCGCCGGTCTCGCCGGTGAGGACGTTGAGGCCGGGGCCGAGCTGGAGGGTGACCTCCGCGATCGTGGCGAGATCGCGGACGCGGAGCTCGGCGATCACGCCCGCGGCTCGCGGCCGAGGAGGTCGCCCCAGTGGAGCTTGCGGCGCATCACGCTGAAGAAGCCGTCCTCGGTGGAGAGCCGGACGAGGAGCACCCGGTGATCGGCGCGGCGGACATGCACGCGATCGCCGGCCACGAGCGTGGTGCCCACCTGGCCGTCGAAGGAGACGAGGAGGTCGTCGGCCCAGGGCGCGATCGGCTCGATGACCACGCGGCTGCCGCCGTGGACCACCAGCGGCCGGACGGCGAGGGTGTGGGCGCAGATGGGGGTGACGACCAGCGCCTCGACGCCGGGGAGCACGACCGGGCCGCCGGCGGAAAGGGAGTACGCGGTGGAGCCCGTCGGCGTCGCGACGATCAGGCCGTCGGCGCTGTAGGGTCCGACCTCCTCGTCGCCGATGTGGAGCCGGAGGCGGATGACGCGGGCGACGCCGCCCTTGTGGACGACGACGTCGTTCAGGGCGTGGGTGACCGAGCGCTCGGCGCCGTCGGCCGAGACGATCGAAGCGCGGAGCGCCTGGCGCCGGTCGATGGCGTGATGCCCGGTGGCGAGGGCGTCGAGGGCCTCGATGAGCGAGTCGCGCGCGGCCGAGGTGAGGAAGCCGACGCGGCCGAGGTTGACGCCGAGGATCGGGGCCTCGCGGCCGTCGAGGAGGCGGGCGCCGCGGAGCAGCGTGCCGTCCCCGCCGAAGGTGATGAGGAAGTCGAGCGGCGCGGACGCGAGCGCGGCGACCGGTCCGGGAAAGAGCGCTTCGAGGCCGGGCTCGGAGAAGAGCGTGATCCCGCGCTTCGGCGCCTCGCGGGCGAGGACGTCGATGAGGGGACCCAGGTCGCCGTAGCGCGGGTTGCCGACGACGCCGACGTTCATCGGGCCTCGAGGCTCTCCTCGCGGCGGAGCGCCACGATGCGGCGGGCGATGCCGTCGGCGGTGAGCCCGAACGACTCGAGCTGCTCCGCGCGCGGGGCCTGTTCCTGGAGCTTGTCGGGGACGCCGAGCGGCACGACGCGCACTTCGGGGCGGGTGGTCTGGAGGATCCCGGCCAGGTAGGCGCCGAAGCCGTTGACCACGGTGCCTTCCTCGACCGTGACCAGCGTCCGATGACGGCCGACCAGCGACTCGAGCATCGCGCGGTCGTAGGGCTTGAGGAAGCGCGCGTTGACGACGCTGCAGTCGATGCCGTCGGCGGCGAGCTTCCGCGCGGCCTCGACCGCGGGGAGCACCATCGTGCCGACGGCCAGGATGGCGAGGTCCTTCCCTTCCCGCAGCAGTTCCCAGGTGCCGTAGGCCACCGCCGGGACCTCCTCGGCGGGGCGCGGGTCGGCGGGGGTCTTGTCGCGCGGGTAGCGGGTGCAGAACGGGCCATCGTGCTGGAGCGCGCACTTGAGGAGGCCCACCAGCTCGTCGCCGTCCTTGGGGGCGGTGACCGTCATCTCCGGCACCGCCAGCATGTAGGCGATGTCGTAGAGGCCCATGTGGGTCTGGCCGTCCTCGCCGACCAGGCCGGCGCGGTCCATCGCGAAGACCACCGGGAGGCGCTGCACCGCGACGTCGTGGATGATGTTGTCGTAGGCGCGCTGCAGGAACGTGCTGTACACCGCCACCACCGGCCGGAGCCCCTGGGTGGCGAGCCCCGCCGCAAAGGTGACCGCGTGCCCCTCGGCGATGCCCACGTCGAAGAACCGCTCCGGCCACCGCTTCTGGAAGATGTTGGTGCCGGTGCCCGAGGGCATCGCCGCGGTGATGACCACCAGGTCCTGGCGCTGGGCGGCGATCGCGGTGAGCGCCTCGCCGAAGGCCTGGGTCCAGGCGGCCGGCCCGCTCGACTTCTTCCGCGCCTCGCCGGTGACGGGGTCGTACGCCGCGAGGCCGTGCCACTTCTCCCGGTTGGCCTCCGCCAGCGGGAACCCCTTCCCCTTCTGGGTCAGCACATGGAGGACCCGCGGCCCCTTCATCTGGCGCACGAAGGCCAGGGTCTCGCCCAGCTTGTGGAGGTCGTGCCCGTCGATGGGGCCGAAGTAACGAAAGCCGAGCTCCTCGAAGAGCATCCCGTCGGACCAGAGGTTCTTGACGCTCTCCTCGACGGTCTTGGCGAACTCCGACACCCGTTCGCCAAAGGGGCCGGGGATCGAGCCGGTCATCTTCTTGACCATCTCGCGGGCGCGGTTGGCCGCGGGGCTCGCGACGATGCCGCCCAGCATCTTGCTGATGGCGCCGACGTTCGGGCTGATGCTCATCCCGTTGTCGTTGACGATGAGGAGGATGTCACGGTCGGAGTGGCCGGCGTTGTTCATTCCCTCGTACGACAGGCCGCAGGTGAGGGCGCCGTCGCCGACGACGGCCACCACCTGGTAGTCCTCGCCCTTCAGGTCGCGGGCGGTGGCCATCCCGAGCGCCGCGGACATCGCGGTGCCGGCGTGCCCCGCGCCGAACTGGTCGTGCTCGCTCTCGCTGCGCTTGAGGAACCCCGAGATGCCGCCCGACTGGCGGAGGGTGTCGAACCGGTCGTTGCGGCCGGTGAGGAGCTTCCACGGATACGCCTGGTGGCCCACGTCCCAGACCACCTTGTCCTTGGGCGAGTCGAACTCGTAGAGCAGCGCGATGGCGAGCTCCACGACGCCGAGCCCCGCGCCGATGTGGCCGCCGGTGACCGACACGGCGTCGATCATCCGGTCGCGGATGTCCTGGGCGAGCTGGGGCAGCTGCTCGCGCTTCAGGCGCTTGAGGTCAGCGGGGGACTTGATGCCGTCGAGCAGGGTCATGCGCTGTGGGGCTCCGGGGGTTGGTAATCCGCTATCCGCTATCCGCTATCCGCTATCCGCTATCCGCTATCCGGGGACGGATGCGAGTTTGGTCCGATCCCGCAAGGAGAACGTCACCTGTCACGGATCATCGGATAACGGATAACGGATAACGAAAAACGAACCACAAACTCACACCATCACTAGCTGCTCCTCTCCACAATATACTGACCCAGCGCCTTCAGCGACCCGCTCGGCACCTCGGCAAAGACCAGGTGATCCACCGCCCGGCGGGCGAGGTCCCGGGCCTCGGCGCGGGCGCCGGAAACGCCCAGGAGCCGGACGAAGGTCGACTTGGCGCGGGCCGCGTCCTTGCCGGCGGTCTTGCCAAGCTCGGCGCTGGTGGCGGTGACGTCGAGGACATCGTCCGCCACCTGGAAGGCGAGCCCGATGTCGAGCCCGAACCGGCGGAGCCCCTCGACGGCATCGGCGTCGGCGCCGGCCGCGATCCCGCCGAGGGCGCAGGCCGCGCGGATCAGGGCGCCGGTCTTCCCGTGGTGCACGCGGGTGAGCCCCGCGATGTCCAGGTCCTGCTGCTCCGCCTCGAGGTCGGCCCACTGCCCCCCCACCATCCCCTCGACCCCACCGGCTGCAAAGAGCTCGCGCGCCATCCTGCCGAGCGTCGGGGCGTCGAGGCCCAGCTCAGCGGCGGCCGCCGCGAGGATCCGCGCCGCCACCGGCACGAGGATGTACCCTGCCCGCGTCGCCGTGGGGACGTCGAACGCCTTATGGGTGGTGGGGCGGCCGCGACGGAGGTCATCGTCGTCCATGCAGGGGAGGTCGTCGTGCACCAGGGAGTAGGCGTGCACCGTCTCGACCGCGGCCGCGACGCCCGCGATGCCGTCGCTCCGGCCACCGACCGAGCGATAGGCCGCGATGACGAGCGCCGCGCGCACCCGCTTGCCGGGGCTCAGGAGCGCATAGGCGGCGGCCTCGCCGACGGGCACGGGAAGCTCGCGCCGGAGCGTGGCGGCCCATTCGCCGAGGCGGGCGTCCATCCGGGCGCGGGCCTCGGCAAGGAGCGCTTCCGCGCCCACCGGCGGTTCAGTCGAGGTCAACGAGCCGGAGCTCCCCGGTGGCGTCCTCGAGCACCTTCTGCACCCGGGTCTCGACGGCGGCGAGCTGCTCGCGCGCCACCCGGAGGCGGCCCACCCCCTCCTCGAAGAGGGCGATGGCGCGGTCGAGGTCGAGCTCCTGCCCCTCGAGCTCGCGGACGATCTCCTCCAGGCGCCGGAGCTCATCCTGCAGGCTCGGCGTCTCGGCGGCGGGATCGGCGGCTTTCCTTGGCATCGCGGCCCTCCTTAGGTCGGTTCGACGCGGGCCGGCACCGCGCCGTCGCTCACCCGGAGGGTGAACGCCGCGCCGGGCTCGAAGTCCGCGACGGTCTTGAGCACCCTGCCCTCGGCGCCGGTAGGGACCGCGTAGCCGCGGCCCAGCACCTTGAGCGGACTCAGCGCGTCGAGCTGGGCGGCGAGGCGGTCGGCGTGGCGGCGGCGGTCGAGGAGCAGGTCGCCGAGGGCCGCCTCGAGCCGGTCGGCGCTCCGGGCCAACCGCTCCCGGGCGAGGCGCCCGCGCTGGGTGAGCGCCCCGGCGAGCCGGGTGGCCAGGTCCTGCGCCCGGTGCCACCAGATGGCGCGATCGGGCACCACCAGCTCCGCGGCGGCGGACGGCGTGGCGGCGCGCACATCGGCCACGAGGTCGGTGAGCGAGATGTCGGTCTCGTGCCCCACCGCGGAGACCGTCGGCACCCCGACCGCCGCGAGCGCCCGGCACACGGACTCACGGTTGAACACGTCGAGGTCCTCCCGCGCCCCGCCTCCCCGCCCCACGATGCACACGTCGATGCCCTCGAGCCGGTCCACCCGCTTGAGCGCCGCCACCACCTCGGCCTCCGCCTCGCTCCCCTGCACCTTGGTGCCGATCGCGATCAGGCGCACCGCCGGCCAGCGCTTGCGCGCCACAGTGATGATGTCGTGGAGTGCCGCGCCGTCGAGGCTCGTGACCACCGCCACCGTGCGGACAAAGGCGGGGAGCGGCCGCTTCCGCGCGGGATCGAAGAGCCCGTCCTTCTCCAGCGCCTTCTTGGTGCGCTCGAAGGCGAGCTGCTGCGCCCCCACCCCCTCGAGCGCGAGGAACCGGGTGACGGTGAGCCGGAACTCGCCGCGCTCCTCCCAGACGGTGGGCGTGCCGAAGACGAAGACCTGCGCGCCGTCGGTCGGCGGCTTGCCGGCCCTGGCCGCGTTGGCCCGCCACATGACGCAGCGGATCTGCGCGTCCTGGTCCTTCAGCGTGAAGTACCAGTGCCCGCTCTGATAGGGCTTGAAGCCGGAGATCTCGCCCTTGACCCAGGTGGGGCCGACCTCCCCTTCGAGGAGTCGACGGCACCGCCGGTCGAGCTCGGCGACGGTGAGGGCGCCCTCGGCGGGCTGGTCGGGCTGGGAAAAGAGGTCGGTCATGGCGCGTGGGGCGCGCCTACGCGCCCATCTCCGCCGCCTGGATGGTGTTCTTGAGCACCATCGCGATGGTCATCGGTCCCACGCCGCCAGGGACCGGCGTGATCGCGGAGGCCACCTCGGACACCGGACCGAAGGCCACGTCGCCGGTGAGGCGGTAGCCCTTGGGCTTCGTCGCATCGTCCACGCGGTTGATGCCGACGTCGATGACGACGGCGCCGGGCTTGACCATCTCGCGGGTGACGAACTCCGGCCGGCCGATCGCGGCGATGAGGATATCGGCCGTTCGGGTGACGGACGGGAGATCGCGGGTCTTCGAGTGACAGACGGTGACGGTGGCGTTCCCGCCCGGCGCGTCCTGCAGGAGGAGGTTGGCCATCGGGCGGCCGACGATCGTCGAGCGGCCGAGGACGACCGCGTGGGCGCCCTTCGTCTCGATCTTCTCGCGCAGCAGCATCTGGATGATGCCCCAGGGGGTGGCGGGACGGAACGCCTTTGGGTCGCCGAGGACCAAGCGGCCGACGTTGATCGGGTGGAAGCCGTCGACGTCCTTCGTCGGGGAGACGCGGAGGAGGACGCGTTCGGTGTCGATCTGTTTCGGGAGCGGGAGCTGGACCAGGATCCCGTGGATCTCAGGGTCGACATTGAGCCGGTCGATGAGCT
>DATIEF010000043.1:0-2304 GCA_035455865.1 Gemmatimonadales bacterium
GGTGTCCACGCGAAGCTGGCGGAAGATGCACGGGATGGAGGGGGGCACCGGCGGGATCGACGATGAGCTCGCGGCCCAGGGCACCACTGGCGCCGGCGCCTGGATCCTCGGCCGGAACATGTTCGGGCCCATCCGCGGCCCGTGGCCAGATGCGAACTGGAAGGGCTGGTGGGGAGAGAACCCGCCCTATCACGTCCCGGTCTTCGTCCTGACCCATCACGCGCGGCCGCCCCTGGAGATGAAGGGCAACACGACCTTTCACTTCGTGACCGGCGGGATCCACGAGGCGCTGGACCGGGCCCGCGCGGCGGCGAACGGGATGAATGTGCGGATCGGCGGCGGAACGAGCACTATTCGCCAGTACCTCGTTGCGGGGCTGATCGACGAGCTCCATATCGCCATTTCGCCGGTGCTGCTGGGACGCGGCGAGCACCTGTTCGAGGGGATCGACCTCCCGTCCCTGGGATACGAATGCGTGCAGTTCACGGCATCTGAGAAGGCCGCGCACGTGGTGCTGCGGCGGAGGGCGTGATGGGCTAGCTATCCGCTATCCGCTATCCGCGCGAAGGTCGGCTGCAAGTCGATCGGGCGCAATGGGATGCCCTGCGGTGATGATGCGACGGTCCTTCCTCGCGGCGCATCATTAGCCGCATGACCAAACTCCTCGTCGTCCTTGCCGCGCTGCTCAGTGCAGCGCCCCTCGCCGCCCAGACCCCTGACATCTACCGCCCCGACTCCACGCCTCCGGCCCGGGTGACGTTGAGCGGCGTGGTCGACGTCCCCCTCCTTCCCTCCCAGGTGGGGCGGGCACCGCTGCCGGTGGTGAACGTGATGGTCAACGGAAAGGGACCGTTCCGCTTCGGGATCGAGACCGGAGCCCACTTCGTCGCAGTGTCGCCGACGGTGGCCTCGCAGCTCGGCCTCGTCCGCACCGGCGGGCCCGACGACTCACCCGAGTACCGGGTGGACTCGATCTCGATCGGCGGGGCGACGTTCGGCGGCGTCGCGGTCTCCCAGCTCGGCGGCGCCACGGGGGTGGACGGGCTTCTGGGGTGGCCGTTCTGGAGCGGGGTGCGGGTCACCATCGACTACCCCGCGGGCCGGCTCCGGATCGTGCGCGACTCCCTCCCTTCGCCCGATGGCCGCTCCGTACTCGGGCTCACGCGACTGGGGGACTTCTGGGGCGTGCCCCTGGCCATCGGCGGGCATCCCTACAACGCCGTGGTCGACACCCGCTCGACCGGCGGGATCGGGGTGACGCCAGAAGTCGCCGCGTCGCTGACGTTCGGCGCGGCGCCGGAGGTGGTCGGGCGTGCGGGAGGCGCGGCGATCGCCCCGGTCGAGGTCAAGCGCGGCGTGCTCGCCGGCGACGTGACGCTGGGCCGATACACCTTTCCCCGCCCGCCCATCGCCATCAGACCGCTGCCGCCGGCCTTCCCGCAGGGGCCGATCGTCGGCGCACAAGTCCTGGCGAACTTCGCCGTCTCGCTCGACGTCTCCCACGGCAGGATCGGGCTCGAGCGGCGCGGCGCCGACACCATCGCGCTCACCGACGCGCCGGTGACCGGCCCGCCCCCGCCGGCGGCGATCTCCCAGGACACGCTCTTTGCCCGGCTGACGCGCGCACTCGATTCGCTGAGTGCCGCGGGCCAGTTCTCGGGCGTGGCGATGATCGCCAAGGACGGGGTCCCCCTCTATCAGCGCGCGTACGGAGAGGCCGATGTGGCGCGCCATCGCGCCAACACCATCGGGACCGCGTTCAACGTCGGGTCGATCAACAAGATCTTCACCAACATCGCCATTCATCAGCTCGTGGCCGAGGGGAAGATGAGCCTCGACTCCACCGTCGGTGCGTACTGGCCGGACTATCCCAACGCCGAGGTGGCGAAGCGGGTGACGGTGCGGGAGCTAGTGGAGATGCGGAGCGGGCTGGGCGGGGATGTCTTCGGCGCGCCGCCGGGGAAGAAGCCGAACGACATCCGGAAGCTCAGCGATTTCCTTCCGCTGTTCGTGAACGCGCCGCCCCTCTTTCCGCCGGGGACCGACCAGAAGTACTGCAACCCGGGCTACGTGCTCCTGGGGCTCCTGATCGAACGGGTGACCGGTGAGAGCTACTACGACTACGTGCGCGAGCACATATATCGGCCGGCGGGGATGACCGGCACCGCGCACTACGCCATCGATTCCCTGCCGCCGAACGCCGCCATCGGGTACACCGCATCCAATGGTGAGGATGGTCCCGACTCGCCGACGCGTCATCCCAACAGCGCGCTCCTGCCGGGGCGCGGGAGTTCGGCGGGCGGT
>DATIEF010000044.1:0-9821 GCA_035455865.1 Gemmatimonadales bacterium
CCGGCCGCGCCTCCGCCATGTCGCGCACGACGAGGTACCGGCCGCCGGGATACCGCTCCACCTGGCTGGCGGTGGCCTTCGTCTCCTCGTGATAGTACTTGCCGTGGATGACCGCGGTGAAGCCGTCCTTGGCGTACCCCTCGACCCGCTTCCAGACGTTGAGCACCGAGCCGCAGGTGGTGTCCACCCGGACGCAGCCGATCTCCTTCAGGCGCGCGAAGTCGCGGACCGTCACGCCGAAGGCCGGCATGATCACCACGTCGGCGGCGTTGAGGCCGGAGAAGTCGAAGTCGCCGCCGGCGTCCCGGTGCAGGAAGCCGATGCCCATCGCCTCGAGCTTCTGGTTGACGTGCGGGTTGTGGATGATCTCGCCGGCCAGGAAGATGCGGCGGTCGGGGAACTTGTGGCGCGTCTCGTAGGCGTAGTCCACTGCGCGGTCGACGCCGTAGCAGAACCCGAACTCCTGCGCCAGCCGGAACGTGAGCGGGCCGACGGTGAGCGAATGCCCGTGCGAGCGCAGCGCGTCGACCACCGCACTATGGTAGTCGGCGGTGAGCTGCCCCTCGATGGCGGATTTGAGCCCGAATCCGCGGCGGAAATAGGTATCCGTCATCGGCTCAAAGTTACACCCGAGTCGGGGGCCGCGCGCGGGATGAGGCAGAGCGTGGAGTCGTCCTGCGGGCGCACGTCGTCGAACCGCCCCGTGACCCACAGCGACTCGGCGGCGCCGCTCCGGTCGAACACCGCCGCAAAGGCGGCGGCGACCGAGCCATCCCGCCCCGGCAGCACGCGCAACCATCCGGTCCGCGTCTGGTAGCCGATCACGTCGATGTCGGTCGTGCGGCGGTAGGCGCCCGACGCCGTCGAGCGCAGCGAATCGATCGCGCCCGGCCGCCGCCAGATCGGCGGGCCCAATGGCACCGAATCGGCCTTCAGCGAATCGCCGAAGAACCAGACCATCGCCACGCCGTCGTCCCCCTGCGATCCCTCCAGCACCAGGACCCCGCGCGACCGGCACATCGACGCCCGCGCCGGCCCGGCCAGCCGCGCGTGGAATACGGCCCCCGAGATGCGGGCCGATACGCGCGCGCCACGCGGCCCGCAGGCGAGCGTGAGGCCGGCCAGCGCGCTCGACGCTGCCGCCCGGAAGGACCGGCCGAAGATGCGGGAGTGGGTCATCATGTCCGCGGGAAGGTACCCCGGCATCCGTCCGCCGGTCAAAGCGTCAGCGTGCCGCACCGAACACGATGTCGAACCTCGGCCCGTGGGCGCTCCCGGTCAGCGGCTGGCTCAGGTCGAACCGCACCGCCCCGCCGAGGATTGAGAGACCCACGCCGGCGTCGGCCAGGACGGGAGCCCGGAGGACGCCATCCAACGTGCCGGCCTCGGCGGCGTCGGCGAACGCCACCGGCCGGACCGCGCCGCGGGCCAGGGGGAGGTCGAGCTGGGCCGCCCAGAAGGCGGCGCCGAGCGCGCTGCCGTACGTGAACCCGCGCGCCGTCCACGGGCCGCCGATCCGGAACGCCGATTGCGGCAGCGGATGCGCCGTCGCGATCCCGCCGCGCAGCGTGAGCGCCGGCGCCCGTGCCGCCGACCAGAGCGGCGCGCGCCACTCGCCGAACACCTTCGCGGTGGCACCGGCGCCGCCCGCGAGGAGGTCCGCACCGGCCATCCACCGTGCGGCGCCCCGGCGGATGTCGAGCCGCGCCGTCACGCCGCCGAAGACCCCCTCCGCCACCGGCGGCGTGGGCTGGAATCGTCCATCGCCGCCGAGCAGGTCGTTCACGGCCGAGCGCGCGCGGGTGCTGACGCTCCGTTCATCGTCCACCCGCCCCGCGAGCGACAGGTCCGTCCCCATCGCGACCGACGTCTCGTAGCGGAGCTCCCCGCCCTGCACCAGCGCCCAGTCGGCGGCGTCGTGCGCGGTGAAGAGCGCGTCGACCGAATTGGCCAGGTCCCCCGGCGGGAATGCCCGCTCCACCGGCGCCACCTCGCGGTACCCCCGCAGCGTCCACCGCCCCACCGGGGATTCCCGGATCAGTTCGACGCGACCCGTGATCCGGCTGTCGCTGAATCCGTAGCGTGCCGCGCCATAGACCGACGTGAACCTGACCCCGGGGATCGGCGCCTTCCATCCGTAGCCGAGCGCGAGCCCCTGCACACGCTCGTAGCGGAAGGCGTCGGCCAGGTGCTCGAGCGTGGGCCCGGCCCCGGGAGCACCGGTCATCTCCCGGGGAAGGTCCTCGGCCAGGTCGGCGAGTTGGTGCTGGATCTGGAGGAGGTCCGCCCGCTGGTCGTCGGCGCGGTCGAGCACCAGGGAGTCGGTCCAGCCGGCGTACGCCTTCAGGGAGTCGCGCGGCGGCACGTGCAGTTCGTAGCGTCCGCCCCCCTCGAGCCGGCCGGCCACGTCGCGGCGCCCGGTCGAGTCCCGGATCTCCGTCCGGTCGCTGTCTGCGCCGGATGAGTGGACACCGGCGGTCGAGGTGTCGGGGAGCGCCAGGGCGAAGGTGATCGTCCGGCCGGTGTTGATGGCGTAGTCGTCGAAGGTGGTGCTCACCGTGAAGGGGATCACGATGTCACCCACGAACGGGATGACGACCTGGCCCGAGAGCACCTGCCGGTACGGCATCCAGTAGCGACGGTCCTCGAGCGCGTACTCGAGGTCGACGTCGACCGTGAGGATCCGGTTGGCCCAGCGATTGTCCCGGATGGCGTCGGACGAGTCGGTGTGGGTGGGATGCTCCGGGACCGCCCAGAGCCCGGTGCCGACGAACCGGAACGAGAAGCGCACCACGTCCCAGGACGCCTCGTCCACCCAGATGGTCCCGGCCACCAGCGCCGGACCATCCCGGCGCGGCACCACGGTGATGCCGAGCAGCGTGATCATCCCGCCTCGTCCGTCCCCGACCCGCACGCTGTCGGTCAGGGCGTACCGGTACCAGGCGGGTCCGTCGGGGGCAAAGGGGTGGAGCGCCGCCCGCGCGGGGAAGTCACTGTCGAGGATCCGCACCGAGTCGCCGAGGGCGCGGGGGATGAACCACGGCCGGTCGAAGCCGGAGCTGATGTCGGCGTCGGGCGAGCGGGAGCGCTCGCGCTGCCCCAGCACGTCCACCCGGATGTCGTTGGGCCGCTGCCAATGCACCAACGCGTCCTGTTCCTCGACCCCGAATGCCGGGATCCGCGCCCAGCGTCGGCGACCGAACGCCACCGACAGGCGGTAGTGAAGGCGGGCGGAGTAACCGGAAACGAGCGTATCCTGGTCGGACTGGCGGGCGATGGCGTGCGCGACCACGCGCGCGGTGGCGGCGTCGGCGAAGGGCGGCAGGGTGTCGGCGCCGGGCGGCGCCGCGAGCAGGAGCGCTAGGAGGAGTGCGCCCATCGGCTACGGCCGTCCCGGTGCAGGCCGTACGCCTTGAGCCGCCGCCAGAGCGTGGTGCGGCTGATCCCGAGGTGCTTCGCGGTCTCGGCCAGCTTCCAGCCGTGGGCGTCGAGCGACCGGACGATCGCTTCCTTTTCCCGCGCGGCCAGCGTGGTCGGGCCCTCGATGCCCGGGATGAACATCGCCTCGCCGAGCTCGAGCGTCCCGGCGCGCAACGGCCGGAGCCGGCCGCCGAGCGCCGCCAGACGCGGCATCAGGTCGGCCGCGCCCTCGGCCAGGTCGAACTGGTCCTGCAGCGCCTCACGCGCCTGCTGGTTGGCGTACTGCACCTTCCCCTCGCGGTCGAATACGATCACGCCCTCGCTGAACCCATCGAGCAGGGCCTTGGCCAGGGGTGAGAAGACCGACGGGATCGGGGTGGGAAGCGGAGTTTTCATGGTCTCGGACATGCGGGAACATACGAAAAAACCGGTCTTGGAGTTTCATTCCGGTACGTTTGCTAACTTATTGTGCTGTAATGATTTGTCCAGCGGTGTCTACTCGCCTGGCAAGGCGGCGGCCGGGATGGAGCTCCGCTGGGCCCGCTCCCCCCAGATGACCAGCCCCAGGCCGGCGAATATCCCGAGGCCGCCGACCACCACCCGCGTCGTCACCGACTCGCCGTGCAGCACCAGCGGCGCCACCGCCGCCGTCAGCAACGGCTGCAGGTAGATGTATGCCGCCACCATGTTCGAGCTGGCCCGTTCCAGCGCCCAGATGTTGAGGAAATACGTCGCGAGCGTCGGTCCCAGGACGATGAACGCGACCCACATCCAGGTGACGGGCGCTACGGCGCCAAGGTCGAGGCGTGCCAGTGCCGGCAACCCGAGCGGGAGCACGCCGATGGCGGCAAAGGTCATCACGTACGTGGTGACGGTGAGGGGATCGTACCGGCGCAGCATCCGCTTCCCGAGCACCAGGTACTGGGCGTAGGCGTACATCCCGGCCAGGATCATCAGGTCGCCCACCGCCGTCCCGGAGCGGAGGGTGAGCCGGCCGGGTCCGATCAGCCACACCGACCCGGCCGCGGCGGCCAGGATGCCCAGGATCTTGCGGGCATTCGGCGCCTCCTCCCGGATGAGCATGGCGTTGAGCACCGTGAACACCGGCACCGTGGCCACCAGCACGCTCGCGTTCACCGCCGTCGTCCGCGCGAGCCCCAGCAGGAAGAACGTCTGGTTGGCGACGATCCCGAGGACGCCGAGCCCGCAGAGCCGGGCAAGGTCCATCCGGTCCGTCACCCGCGCAGCGCCGGACGTCCGGTGGACCACCAGGAGCACGCACGCGGCACCGGTCACGCGCGCCAGGACGAGCACGACCGGGGGCACCTCTCCCAGCACGTACTTCCCCGCGATGGCGAGGCTCGAGAAGAGGACCTGGACGGCGATGAGTGCGAGATGGACCAGGATGGGCATCGGCGAACGATACTCAGCGCGGAATGGTACCGGGTCTGGCGATGAGACCGGCTGGCTACCGGTGGCGCCGCCGGGGATGCGGACGCCCCCGATGCCTGCGCCCTTCGGATCGTCCACCGCCCTCGCGGAGCAGTTCGCGCAGCGCGCCCAGTGTATCGGCCCGGAGCGGCGGATGGTTGCCGTGCGCCACCGCGAACCGGACGGGCCGGTCGAGCGCCGGCACTTCCCGCTCCTGGAGCCGGCGTGCCTGCCCCTCCCGGAGCCGGAGCCGCGCCACGCCGCCGACCTGGAGGTCCACCTCGTAGTCGATGGGGACGGCGTCGCCGAGGATGCGGGCCGAGGAAGGCAGCGCCAGGAGCCGCTCCCGGGTTTCCGCATCGACGCGCTCCGACGGGTCGAGCGAGATCCGCCGAGACAGGAACTCCTCCCAGCTCGCGACCTCGCCGACCTGCTCCCGGAGCGCGGAGCGCACCGCCTCCGGACCGGCGGCCGCGAGCGTGCCACCCGACCGCCGCCACAACTCGTCCAGCTCCTGCAGCGCCCGGCGAATGGCCCCCTGGCGTGGATGCACGCTCTCACCCGCCATCAGCGCCTCGACCAGCGCATCACCGGCGGACGCGCGGTGCTCGGCGGGTACCGCGCCGCGGATCGGCTCGAGGGAGTCCTCGAGGTCGAACCCGAAGTACGTGAGTTTGTGGGTCAGGGCCAGGTGCTGGTGCTTGCGGGGCCCCGCCACCACCACCCGGGCCCGATCCCACTGCGCGTGGGCCCGCACCTCGTCGTACGAGAGGGTGGTCCCCTCGATCGACGCGCGCGGCGTGCCGAAGCGGTCGCCGAAATACCGGAGGTTCCCGGCCACCGCTCCCCAGTTCCCCGCCACCGACGTCTTCGACACGCGGGCCTCCTGGCCCTCCGCGGTGCGCTCGTCGATCACGAGGTCGAAGGGCATCACCCGCGCCACCAGTTCGCTCCAGCGGCGCTGCAGGTCGCGGCCGGCGTGCGGCAGGGTCTTCGGCAGTTCCTGCTCCATCGCCCGGTAGATCGACGCCGTGCCGAGCGCGATGTCCTCGATCGCCTTGACGAGGACGCCCCGCCGCTCGGCCCACGCCTCGAGCCCCTCCTCGAAGAGGTGCCGCGGAAGACCGTACACCGGTCCCACGTAGCCGTGCTGGTTGACGGCCTCCGCAAAGAGGTTGTAGGCGGTCAGGTGGTCGCTCCCGCGGACCACGACGCCGTGCAGGTCGCGCTCCTCGCGGGTGATCCGGTGCAGGCTGTCGATGTTGGCGCACACGGCCACCACCGGGAGCACCTCCGGGTCGGCGTGCACCAGGAGCTCCCCCCACGCGCGGTCGACGGGCATCGCCTCGACCTGCCGGCCATACGGCGTGAGCTTCCCCTCGGCCATCAGCCCGCGCGAGGTGAGCGTCCGCACCGCGCGCACGTACGCCGTCCGGTCGAGCGGGACCGGCAGGTCGAGGTCGCGGGCGTCGACGCCCAGGGCGGCGCACGTCACCGCCACCCGCTCCGCGTCGCCGGCCAGCTGGAATTCCGGCGGCGTCGGGCGCAGCTCCTCGAAGACGAGGTTGCGGTCGCTCAGGATGACGACCTCGCCCCCCGGCACCCGACCGTGCACCCGCCCCGCCATCTGGAGGATCTCGTTGGCGCCGAGGTACATCCGGTGCAGGACGTTCCGGCCCCGGTCCACCACGTTGCCGTAGCGGGCGTCGTAGATGATCACCGTGTCGAGCCCGCGGATGTTGAGCGCCGACTGCCCCGCGGCGGTCATCGCCAGGAGGAACGGGCGCTCCACCTCGCCGTCGAGGAACGGCCGGATGACGCGGATCGGCTCGCCGCCGTGGTAGAACGCCGCCGAGAGCTTCGGCCACCGCTCGCCGAGCCCGGTGGCGAGCTGCTCGACCTCGGCCCTGGTCGGCACGAACACCGCCACGCCGCGGCGGTCACGGATGAGGCGGCGCACGTACTTGTCGTCGAGGAACTCCTCCACCCGCCGGGCCTGCACCTGCACCTTGGCCCGGAGCGCCGGGTCGAAGGCCGAGCTCTCGACCACGTCGGCGCTCTCGAGGTAGCGGGCGTAGAAGGACGGGTCCACCGTGGCGCTCAGCCAGATGAACCGGCAGCGCGCCCGCTTGCCCAGTGCCAGGCAGAGCTCCAGCTCCGCCGAGGTCTGGTGGATCTCGTCGACCACGATGGTGTCGCCGCCGGTGATGAGCCCGTCCTCGAACCACCGGCGTGCGATGCCGGTGGTGACGATGACCACGTTCCACCCCGGCGTCTCCGGCGTCGACTCCCGTTCACGATTGACGACGCCGGCGCGGAGCGGCTCGCCCAGGATCGTCTCGGCGATCGGCCGGATGGCGAGGGTCTTGCCGGTGCCCGTCCCGGCGACGATGCCGAAGCCGCGGCCCCCCGCGGCGAGGCGCCTGAGGTCCGCGCCGTGCTGGCGTTCGAGGACGGTGTCGAGGTGGAGTCCGAGCGCCAGCTCGATGGTCTCGCAGGCGGCGCGGGTCGGCGCGATGACGATGACGCGTCCACGGGGGTGGCGCGCCCGGCGGAAGGCCTCGACGTCGAGCGGGAGCTGGTGGTTCCGGGCGGGGAGCACCCCAAGAATCAAGCGGAACGGCGGACTCCCCGCCATTGCTGACGGGGAGTCCGTGTATGAAGGCTGGCGCCGTGGGGCGCTCGATGATGGGGAGGATCTATCTAGTCGTCGCGGTGGTACCCGCTTCCGCGATCCTGGTCTTCGTCATCGGCCTGGTAGTAGCGCCCGTCGCGCTGGTACACCGTGACCTCGCGCAGGTGGCCCGCGCGGTCATCGTCGCGATCGTAGTAGCGCCCGCCGTCGTCGACCCACAGGTTCGCCTGCCCGTACCCGTGCTGGCGCCACCATCCCCACGCCCGGCCATGCGGCGCCCGCAGGCGCCGGACCTCGACGTCACGGGGGTAGGCGCCGTAAGCGTCCACGACGACCGGCCGCTGATACATGTCGCGATGGTACCACCGATAGCCGTCGCGGGGACCGACGTATACCCTGCCCCACACCGGGCCATCGCCGAAGGTCATCCCGACCGAGACGCGCTGCGCAGCGGCGGGTCGTGTGGCGACGAGCCCGCCGACGAGGACGATCGGGCCCAGCAATCGGGTCGCACGCATCGGAACGCTCCGGTCTAGAGGTGCGGGACCGGATTGCGACTTCCGTGCCAGCGGACCAAGTGCTTGTGGAACAACGAGAAAGGTGCGAAGGGCGGGGCGGCGGTGGAGGGTCAGCGTCCGTGCTGGCGGACACGGTCGAAGGTATAGAACATCCGCTCCGTCACCAGGTGCTTGAGGTGATAGTCGGCCGGGCCCATGGGGACATCGGCGATGAGCTGCGCCTCGAACGCGAGCCCGACCGTCGGCGTGCCGGAGCGGCTGCGGGCGAGGAGCCGGTCGTAGTACCCCTTCCCGTACCCGATCCGGCCCCCCTTCCGGTCGAAGGCGACCCCGGGCACCAGCATCAGGTCGAGCTCCGCGGGCTGGACCCGGCGGTCGAGCCTGTCGCGTACCTCCGGCCCCGGCTCGAGGAGGCCGAAGATCGCCGGCGCGAGCTCGCTCGTGGCCTCGAGCCGGATGAGCCGGACGTCATCGCCCTCGACCACGGGGAGCACCACCCGCTTCCCCGTCGCCAGCATCGACTCGATGAGCGGCAGCGTCGGCACCTCGCTCCGCACCCCGACGTATGCCGCCACCGTCCGGGCGCGCCCGTACACCGCAGTGGCCTGCAGGCGCTCCTGGATGGCCCGCCCCTTCGCCTCGCGGTCGGGTTCCTCATCGCGGCGGGCCAGCCCCTCACGCCGGAGCCGCGCCTTCTCCCCCTCGGCCATTATCTTTGTCCCTCACGCAGGTGGGGCCATTCCTCAGCGAGGCTGCCGGTGAGCGGTACGTTCCGGGTCGACGTCAAGAAAGACTACCTGAGCTTCAGCTCGGCGCACTTCATCACCTTCCGGGGCCACAAGTGCGAGTGCCTGCACGGCCATAATTACCGGGTGGGCGTATCGGTGGAAGGGGCCGTCGATGCGGAGGCCCTCTTCGTGCTCGACTTTGCCGTCCTCAAGGAAGTGACCAAGCCGATGGTGGATGCCATCGACCACAAGGTGCTCCTCCCGGGGCGGAACCCCAAGGTGAGCATTGCCCACGAAGGGGACCGCACGCTGGTCACGGTCTTCGGTGAATCGCGCTACGCCTTCCCCGCCCGCGACGTGGCGGTGCTCCCGGTGTCCAACACCACCGCGGAGATGCTCGCCGAGCATTTTGCCACTGAGGTCCGCGCGGCGCTGGAACGCCAGGGCGTGTCCCACCTGAGCCTCATCGAGATCGAGATCGAGGAGAGCCCCGGCCAGAGCGCCACCTACCGCCTCCCGCTCCGCTGAACTTCGAGGAGAACCCGATGCCAGGAAAAGAGCCGGTGCTCGGCGCCGCCACCGCCGCCGGGCGCCTGGGCGCCATCCCGAGCTGGCGGATCGAGGACAACTGGCTCGTGCGCACCTACGAGACCGACGGGTGGCCCTCCACCCTGCTCGTGGTCGGCGCCATCGCGTTCGTGGCGGAGGCGGCCAACCACCATCCCGACCTCACTGTGAGCTGGCCCCGCGTGGTGGTGCGCCTCCAGACCCACAGCGCCGGCGGCCTGACCGACAAGGACTTCGAGCTGGCCCAGAAGATCGAGGAGACCGTCACCTGGTGGCCGTCCCGCGGGTGGCCCGGGCTCGAGGGGAATCCGAAGAGGTTCGTGAAGTAGGGCTATCCGCTATCCGCTATCCGCTATCCGCTATCCGTCCGGAAGGTCGGCGAGATGCGTGAGCCTGTCGATGGCTGCAGTGGCCTTGACCGCCGCACTTTGGTTGCGGGAGCTGGATCACCAGCAACGAATTCAACGTCTCCCCTTCCCCGCCCCGAACCATCCGGTTGTCCGCTGCGCCCCGGCCCGGAAG
>DATIEF010000045.1:0-2187 GCA_035455865.1 Gemmatimonadales bacterium
AAGGGGGGACGGCGGGGGGACCAGCTCATCACCGTCAACGTGGTGCTGCCGACCGAGCTCACGCCGGAGGCGACCGCCCTTCTCCAGCAGCTCGCCGAGCAGACCGGGATGCGGTACTAAGGCGCGACGAAGGCGCCGCTCGCCCGGCCTCCCGATTCACGGGCCTGCTCCATCAATATGCGTTGCGCCGCCCGCTCCGGTTCGCCGGGGCCGGGATGGCGTTGCGTCCAGTCGCCGTCGGGCCCGAGGTCCCACGCCTGGCGGTTGTCCTCCAGCATCAGCGTGAGCACGTGCCGGATCGTGGCGCGGTGCGCGGGGTCGGTCACCGGCACCACCGCCTCGATCCGCCGGTCGAGGTTCCGCGGCATCCAGTCGGCCGAGCCGATGAAGGCCTCTTCCTGCCCGGCATTGTGGAAGAGGAATGCGCGGGAGTGCTCGAGGAAGCGCCCGACGACGCTCACCACCCGGATCCGCTCGCTCACTCCCGGGAGGCCGGGGCGCAGGCAGCAGATGCCGCGGACCACCAGGTCGACCTGGACGCCGGCCTCCGACGCGTCATAGAGCGCCGCGATGACCCCCGGGTCGACCAGCGCGTTCATCTTGGCGACGATGCGCGCCGGCCGGCCGGCGCGCGCGTGATCGGCCTCGCGCCGGATGAGCGCCAGGAATCGCTCGCGCATCCCGCGCGGCGCCACGATGAGCTTGCGGTACGCCGCCGGCTGGGCAAAGCCCGTCAGCACGTTGAAGAGGTCGGTCAGGTCGGCGGCGAGTTCCGGGTCGGTCGAGAAGAGCCCGAAGTCGGTGTAGAGCCGCGCCGTCTTCGGGTTGTAGTTGCCGGTCCCGATGTGCACGTAGCGCCGCATCTGGTCGCCTTCGCGCCGCACCACGAGCATCACCTTCGTATGGGTCTTGAGCCCCGCCACGCCGTAGCTCACGTGCACGCCGGCGTCCTCCAGTCGGCGGGCCCAGGTGATGTTGTTCTCCTCGTCGAACCGCGCCTGGAGCTCGATCAGCACCGCCACCTGCTTGCCGCGCTCGGCGGCGTGCTGCAGCGCCCGCGCGATGCCGGCGTCGGCCCCGGTGCGGTAAAGGGTGAGCTTGAGGGCCACCACGTCGGGGTCCTCGGTGGCCTCGCGGATGAAGCGCTCGACGGTGGTGGCAAAGCTGTCGTACGGATGGTGCGCCAGGACATCGCCCTCCCGGATGGCCTCGAACACCGTCCGCGCGGCGGCGAGGCGGGGCGGGGTGCCCGGGTGGAAGGCCGGGTCGCGCAGCTCCGGCACGTCGATGCCGGCGAGGCCCAGGAGGTCGCCCGCTGCCATGATGCCCCGCACCTCATAGATGTCCTCGCCGCCCAGCCAGGCCGGCGCCTCCTCGGCCAGTTCATCGAGCAGCATCTGCCGGATCGCGACCGGCGTGCGGGGGCTCACCTCCACCCGCGTCACTTCGCCGAACCGCCGGTTGCGCAACTCCTCCTGGATGAGGCTCAGCAGGTCCTCCGCCTCCTCGGGGTCGATCTGCACGTCGGTGTTGCGGGTCACCCGGAAGGTGGACCACCCCACGATCTCGACGCCGGGGAAGAGCGCCTCCAGGTTGGCGCCGATCACCTGTTCCAGCGGGACGAAGCGATGCCCGTCGCCGAGGGGCACCCAGCGCGGCAGAAGCCGCGGCACCTTGACCCGGGCAAAGCGCTCGTCTCCCCGGTCGCTCCGGAGCATCACCGCCAGGGAGAGCGACAGGTTGGAGATGTGGGGAAAGGGGTGCGCCGGGTCGACCGCGAGCGGCGTGAGCACCGGGAACACGTTCGCCCCGTACCACCGGTCGAGCGCCTCCCGCTCCTCCGGCGACACGGCCGTCACGTCCAGCAGTTCCACGCCGCGGGCCGCGAGCGCCGGGAGGAGATCCTCCAGGAGGCAGGCGTCGGCGCGGGCCTGCAGCTCCCGGACCGTCCGGCCGATGACCTTGAGCTGGTCCTCCGGGGCCATCCCGTCGGCGGGTCGCTCCACGACGCCCGCGGCCAGCTGCTGCTTGAGCCCCGAGACCCGCACCTGGAAGAACTCGTCGAGGTTGCTGGCGTAGATGGCCAGGAACTTCAGGCGCTCGAGCAGGGGCGTCCGGACGTCGAGTGCCTGGTGCAGCACGCGGCGGTTGAACTCCAGCCACGACAGTTCGCGGTTGATGTAGAGG
>DATIEF010000046.1:0-3765 GCA_035455865.1 Gemmatimonadales bacterium
AGAGAGATCATAGACGTGAGACGTGAGACGTGAGACGTGAGACGTGAGACGTGAGACGTGAGACGTGAGACGTGAGACGTGAGACGTGAGACGTGAGACGTGAGACGTGAGACGTGAGACGTGAGACGGTCCGATGAATGCCACAAGCTCTCGAATGCGCAAGGGGACTCCGCACGCAACGGCCCCCCTCTCACCTTTTACCTCTCACCTCTTACGTCTTACGTCTTACGTTCCGATCAGCTCCCGCTCCACGACCTCCACGATCAGGTGCTCGATCGCGAGGTGGGTCTCCTGGATCTCGCTCGTCACGTCGGACCGCACCACGTAGGCGTCGTCCACCGCGTGGCGGAGCTTCCCGCCGTCCCGCCCGAGGAACGCCACCGTCGGCACCCCGATCCGCTTGGCGGCCTCGGCCGCAAGCAGGAGGTTCGGGCTGTTGCCGCTCGTCGAGTGCAGCACCAGGAGGTCGCCGGGGCGGCAGAGCGCCTCGACCTGCCGCGCGAACGCATGGTCGAACCCCAGGTCGTTCCCGGCCGCCGTGAGCAGCGACGTGTCGGTGGTGAGCGCGATGGCGCGGAGGGGCCGCCGGTCGGCCTTGTAGCGCACCACGTACTCCGTGGCCACGTGCTGCGCGTCGGCCGCGCTCCCGCCGTTCCCCGCGAAGTAGAGCGTCCCCCCGCCCCGCAGCGTCGCCACGAAGCGGTCCGCGATCTCGTCGAGCCGCTCGCCATCCTCGGCCGTGAGCTCGTTGACCCGCGCTCGCCGCCGGAACGCCTCCACGAAGTGCCGAGCCGTCATTGCGCCCCCTCGAAGGCCAGCCGCTCGGCGAAGATCGCCAGCGTCTCCGGCTCGTGCTCCGCGCGGTGGAGGAGCGCCAGCGTCAGCAGCCCGTCGGCGGCCAGCAGGTCGAGCGCCACGCGCCGGTCGCCATCGTGGGCAATGACGCCGGCGAGCCCCCGCTCCGCCGCGCCCGCCAGGCCGTCGGCCGACCAGTCGTGCGCCACCAGCTCCCGCATCCGCGCCCGGAGGGGCGCCGGCGCATCCGCCGTGCGCGATTCGAACCAGGCCGCCTCGTGCGTCACGCCTTGCCTCCATCGCTGAGCCAGGATTCGATGACCGCCGGCAGGCCCGCCGCATCGGGCTGCCGCTCCCGGGCCAGGCTGCCCGACGCGAAATATGGCCGGCCGCCACCCTTCCCGCCCAGTCGCTCCACCAGTTGCCGCGCCTGGCGGCCCCCCCGGACCAGGTCGTCGGTGAGCGCCACGTGCACGCCCCCCTTGTCGGTCGACCCGAGGAGCACCAGCACCGCCTTCGTCTTCCCGGTGCGGAAGCTGTCCGCCACGGCGGCGATCTCGTTCCGGTCCTCGGCCGAGGTCTCCGCCACCGTCACAGCCACGTCGCCCACGGTGATCGTGGTGCCCTGGCCGGCGCCGCTCCCGGACTTGAGGAACTCTGCCACTCGCGCCTCGAGCCGCTCCCGCTCCGCCACCAGCTGGCCGAGCTTGTGGAGGAGGTGGTCCGGCTGGGCCTTCACCGCGTGCGCGGCCTCGTCGATCGTGCCGCGGAGCGCCTCCACCACGCCGTACGCCTCGGGCCCCGTCACCGCCTCGATCCGCCGCACCCCCGCCGCCACGCCCCCCTGCCCCGTGAAGCGGAAGAGCCCCAGCTGGCCGGTCGTCCGCACGTGGGTGCCGCCGCAGAGCTCGATGGAGTAGTCGTCCATCGACACGACGCGGACCCGGTCGCCGTACTTGTCCTGGAAGAAGGCCATCGCGCCGAGCGCCAGGGCGTCCTTGGTGGCCATCTCGCGGGTGGTGACGGGGCGGTTCTCCCAGATCTGCTCGTTCACCTCGCGCTCGATCTCCGAGAGCACCGCCGGCTCGATCGGCCCGTGATGGGAAAAGTCGAACCGGAGGCGCCCCGGCTCCACCAGCGAGCCCTGCTGCCGCACGTGGTCGCCGAGGTGCCGCCGGAGCGCGGCGTGCACCAGGTGGGTGGCGCTGTGGTTCCGCTCGATGTTGCGCCGCCGGGGGACGTCCACCAGCGCCGCCACCGGCGTCGGCTCGAAGCTCCCCTCGAACGCCGCCGACACGACCGTCCCCTCCGGCGCCTTCCGCACGGCATCGACCGCGAGGGTCCATCCGGTGCCGCGCACCAGGCCGGTGTCGCTCACCTGGCCGCCCGACTCGACGTAGAACGGATTGTCGCGGAGCAGGAGTTCCACCCGGCCCCCAGCCTCCCGGAAGGCGAGGATCTCGGTGTCGGCCCCGGTGGTGTCATAGCCCACGAACGCCTGCTTCTGGTCGCGGAGCTTCCGCCATTCCCCGGACTGGCCGGCGATCACCGCCGGCGCGTTGATGCCCATCTGGCTGGTACGTACCGCGCGCGAGCGGCGGCGCTGGCCCTCGAGGGCGTGCTCGAACCCCGCCACGTCGACCGTGGCGCCGCGCTCGGCGGCGATGAGCTCGGTCAGGTCGATCGGGAAGCCGAAGGTGTCGTAGAGCTTGAACGCCTCGTCACCCGAGATGACCCTGGCACCCCCCGCCAGCAGCTCCTCCATCCGGCCCAGGCCCCCCTCGATCGTTTCGAGGAAGCGCTCCTCCTCCTGCCGGGTCACGTCGGCGACGTAGGCCGCCTTCGTCGTGAGCTCGGGATATGCGTGCCCCATCTCCTGCACCACCAGCGCGGTGAGCGGCGCCAGCGTCGGTTCCTTGCGACCGAGGAGCCAGGCGTAGCGCACGCCCCGACGGAGGATGCGGCGGAGCACGTAGCCGCGTCCCTCGTTGCTGGGGTAGCACCCGTCGGTCAGGAGGAAGGTCACCGCCCGGGCGTGGTCGGCGAGCACCCGGAAGGGGGCGCCGGCGGGTCCGCGGTCGTAGGGCTTCCCGACCAGCTGCTCCGCCTTGTGGAGGAGCGGCAGGAAGAGGTCGGTGTGGAAGTTGGAGTCCTCGCCCTGGAGCACCGCCGCGATCCGCTCGAGCCCGGCGCCGGTGTCCACCGAGGGGCGCGGGAGCGGCGTCCGGGTGCCGTCGGCCGCGCGGTCGAACTGCATGAAGACGAGGTTCCAGATCTCGAGGAAGCGCCCCGCCTCCGCCTGGCGCTCGAACTCCGCCTGGTCGACGTGCGCCGCCTTCTGGCCCGGCCGCCACTCGAGGTCGACGTAGATCTCGGTGCATGGCCCGCAGGGGCCGGTGTCGCCCATCTGCCAGAAGTTGTCCTTGTCGCCCAGGCCGTAGATCCGCTCGTCGGGAAGCCCGGCCACCTCGCGCCAGAAGGCCCGCGCCTCGTCGTCGGTGTGGTGGACGGTGACGCGGAGCCGCTCCGGGTCGAGCCCCAGCCACTCCTTCGAGGTCACGAACTCCCAGGCGAAGGCGATCGCGTCGCGCTTGAAGTAGTCGCCGAAGGAGAAGTTGCCGAGCATCTCGAAGAAGGTGTGGTGGCGCTTGGTGAACCCCACCTGTTCGAGGTCGTTGTGCTTGCCCCCGGCGCGCACGCACTTCTGCACCGTGGTGGCCCGGCGGTAGTCGCGGGCCTCCACCCCCTGGAACACCCGCTTGAACTGGTTCATCCCGGCGTTGGTGAACAAGAGCGTCGGGTCATCGGCGGGCACGAGCGACGAAGAAGGCACCTCGCGGTGCCCTTTGGCGACGAAGAAGTCGAGGAATTTCCGTCGGATGACGTGGGAGTGCATGGCGGGGAATATAGGCGGAGCCCGCGACCGGGGGGAACGTCGAGGGGGAGTCGGGGGGCGGGTGGGCGGTGAGG
>DATIEF010000047.1:0-2619 GCA_035455865.1 Gemmatimonadales bacterium
CTTACCGCCTTACCGCCTTACCGCCTTACCGCCTTACCGCCTTACCGCCTTACCGCCTTACCGCCTTACCGCCTTACCGCCTTACCGCCTTACCGCCTTACCGCCTTACCGCCTTACCGCCTTACCGCCTTACCGCCCTACCGCACCCTGTAGTACACCCGAAACTCGATCGCCGTCCGCCGGGTCTTGTCCACCCGCCCCGCGGACGCGCTCGCCACGAACTGGTACGTCCAGTGCGCTTCGACCGGGAGGCCCTTGCCGCCGCGGGCGCCGCTGCTGCTGAAGAGGAAGCCGCCCTCGAGCATGGTCGCGCTCGCCTTGGTGTCGAGGGCCAGTAGGGCCGCGGGTGGCGCGCCCGGGGTCGGTGCGGCGGCGTAGCTCACCTGGTCGCTGCCGCGATTCCAGAAGGTGGCGCCGCCGGTCGCGGCAAAGCCGTCCACCAGGCGGAAGTAGGGCGCGATCGTCAGCGTGAACTCGTTGCCCGGATCCCAGCGCACCGGCGCCGTTGTGCTCGCCCAGGCGAGCGCGGCGGTGGGTGCTGCGACCCGGCGCGTCACCGTGCCCGGAAGCTGGTCGTTGTAGTCCGCCGTGATCCGGGCGCCGAGCGACCCGCGCCCGACGTCGGCCACGAGGCTCCCTTCGATGTCGGTCTGGCCGTCGCCGGTGCCGCGGTCGAAGAGGATCCCCGCCACGGGCACGATGCCGGTGGGAAGCCGCACCAGGCCGGTGGCGGCGAGCCGGAACGCGGTCCCGCCATCCTCGCGCCAGTGGTCGACGAGGGTGTACGTGGCGCCGAGCTCCGCATCACCCTGGCGGTTCCGGATCATCCCGTCGAGGAGGAGCGCGTTGCCGGGGCCCAGCGGGTTGGTGAGGAGATTGGTGAAGTCGCCGGGGCCGAAGCGCTGGGCCGGCAGGTCGGGCAGGGAAGCGAAGCCGCTCACGCCGAGGGAGCCGCTCAAGGTCCCCTGCAGGGACGTGATCTGGCTCAGGATCGCGAGCCCTGCGGCGCTCGTGGCCACCGGGAGCACCGGGGAGGCGCCGGCCGGGTCGACGATGAGGCCGTAGAGCCCGTCGCGGAGTGCGGTGCCGGTGGCGAGGGTCTGCTGCGCGAGCGCCTTCTCGGTAGGGTTCGCGTCGTAATCGCCGGCGGCGATCTTCCCGGCCAGCGTCGTGAGCGCGGAATTGAACCCGCTGAAGAAGGTGGTGGCGTCGGCGGCGCCGGTGGGGCTCCCGAACACCGGGTCGGCGGGGTTGAAGCCGGCGTTGGCCGAGGCCGAATCCTGCTTGAGGGTCTCCTGGGTGCGGACGCGGATGATCGGGATGCGACCGAAGAAGCTCAGTCGCGACGTGAGGCCGTACGACATTCCGATGACGGTGCGCCCCGCCTGGTACGTCGAGAGGACGCTCGCGCGCCCCAAGCTCAGGTTATAGTTGGAGTTGCCCGATAGCTGCCGGATCTGCTGCTCGGCCGTGGCGAGGCCCGGGAGCATCGTGGACCCGATGGTGCCGTTCCAGTCGCCGGCCAGGTCCTGCTCCACGCCGTCCAGGTAGCGGCTGTCGGCGCTGGTGAAGCCGCCGCCCAGCTCGAGGCGGATGAGTCCCTTGGGCGTCCCGACCGGCGCGAGCTGCGCCACCGCCAGGGTCGGCGTGCACGCGAGCGCCCCCACCGTCAACCACAGGCTCCATCGGACGTGCCGCACGCACCCTCCGCGACCCGGGTCGCATTCGAGCTCCACGCACGCCACTTCCGCGGCGCCGCGCGCACCGCGGCCTCGGCGCCGGGACGCGTCAACCTCATCGGCGAACACACGGATTATAACGGGGGCCCGGTGCTCCCGGTGGCCATCGCACGGCGCACGCTCGTGGTGGCAGGGCGGGCCCGGCGCTTCGACGCCGTCTCCGCGCGGGACGGCGTGGTGGACCAGTTCGACCCCGACGCGCCGATGCGCGGCGAGTGGACCGACTACCTGGCCGGGGTGGTCCGCGCCCTCCGGCGCCGTCGTGCCGCGCCGGCCGGCGCGAGCCTCGCGGTGGCGTCCACGGTGCCGGTCGGCGCCGGGCTCTCGTCGTCCGCTGCGCTCACCGTCGCCGCGGCCAGGGCCCTCTCGCTCCTCGCCGGCGCACGGCTTCGGCCGGCCGAACTGGTCGACGTGGCGTTCGAGGCCGAGCACGACGAGGTGGGTGTCCGCTGCGGCCGGATGGACCAGACGATCGCCGCGCTCGGCGCGCGCGGGAAGGCGCTCCTTTTCGAGACCGCCACCGGCCTGATCGAGCAGGTGCCGTTCCCCGGGGAGGTGTGGGTCTTCGAGACCGGGGTCCACCATCGGCTCGCCGCCGGAGAGTTCAACCGCCGACGGAAGGAGTGTGAGGACGCGCTCGCGATCCTCAACGAGCAGCGGATCCCGGCGCCCTGCCTCGCGGCCATCCCGGCCGCGGACCTGCCGAGGGTGCTCGCGGCGCTTCCGATGCCGCACGCGCGCCGGGCGCGGCATGTCATCACCGAGACCGCCCGCACCCGCTCCGCAGCCGCCGCGCTTAATGAGGGGGACCTGCCTGGTGTCGGAAGGCTCCTGGTCGAGGGACACGTGTCGCTCCGCGACGATTACGAGTCGTCGTGCC
>DATIEF010000048.1:0-2469 GCA_035455865.1 Gemmatimonadales bacterium
CGGTCCCGACCGGCGCCTCGAGGATCCGGCCGGCGCATTCCCCTTCGAAGACCTCGGGCGCCGCGTCGGCCGAGCGGAGCAGGACGAGCACGCAACGATAGCGCGCCGAGCGCTTCGCGGCCGCGGCGCCGCGGAGGCGACGGAGAAGTTCGGCGTTGTTCGCGGCGTCCACCTCGGCGGGTGTACCCGCCGCCCCGGCCCATCGCTTCGACCGGATCCCGGGGGCGCCGCCCAGGGACAGCACCTCGAGCCCCGAGTCATCGGCGACGGTCGGGAGCCCGGTCCGCCGCTGAAAATATTCCGCCTTCCGCCTCGCGTTGCCCACGAAGGTCGCGTCGGTCTCGAGCGACTCCTCGGCTGCGGACTCCGGAACGCCGGCGTCATCGGGGAACACGACCTGGTGGCCGGCGGCCTCGAGGATGCGCCGGGCCTCGGCCTGCTTGCCAGCACTGCGGGTGGCGACGAGGAGACGCATGGTCGCAGGGCGGAGGGGGACGCGAGTCAGCGGCCGAGGGTCTTGCGCTGGGCGTCGAAGAGCTGGCGGATGCCGCCGGCGGCGAGATCGAGGAGGCGGTCGAGCTCGGCCCGGCTGAAGGTGGCGTGTTCGCCGGTCCCCTGCACCTCGACGAAGCGGTCGGGATGGACCATCACGACGTTGGAGTCGACGCCGGCGTCCTTGTCCTCGAGATACATCAGGTCGAGCCGCGGCTCGTCGTCGACGACGCCGACGGAGATGGCGGCCACGAGATCCCCGAAGGGGTCGATGCCGCCGTTGCGCTCCGAGACCCAGCGGCAGGCGTCGGCGAGCGCGATGCAGCCGCCGGTGATGCTGGCGGTGCGGGTGCCGCCATCGGCCTGGAGCACGTCACAGTCGACCTTGATGGTGAACTCCCCGAAGGCCATCGTCCGCATCGCGGCCCGGAGCGAACGACCGATCAGGCGCTGGATCTCCATCGTGCGACCCCCGGCCCCGCGGCGCTCGCGGTCGGTACGCTCCGTCGTGGCGCGGGGGAGCATTGCGTACTCCGCGGTGACCCACCCCTCCCCACTCCCCTTCTTGAACGGCGGCACCCCGGCCTCGACGCTCGCCGTGCAGTGCACCAGGGTACCTCCCATCCGGATGAGGCAGGACCCCTCGGCGTACGGGTTGGCGCCGCGTTCGAGGGACAGGGGGCGGAGCTGGTCGGCTTGACGGCCGTCAGGACGAGGCACGAAGACGCTCGACGATGGAGGAAGTGGAGAACCCGGCCACGACCGGGACGCGGACGACCCGGCCGCCGCGCCCCTCGACCAGGTCGGCGCCGACGATGCGGTCGCGGGTGTAATCGGCGCCCTTCACGAGGACGTCGGGCTCGAGGACACGGATGAGCTCGAGCGGGGTGTCCTCATCGAAGAGCACCACGCAGTCGACCGCCGCAAAGCCGGCGAGCACACGGGCGCGCGCCGCTTCCGGCACGATCGGGCGCTCGGCGCCCTTGGCGAGGCGGCGCACCGACGCGTCGGAATTGACGCCCACCACGAGCGCCGCACCCTCAGCGCGGGCACGCTCGAGGAGCTCCAGGTGGCCCGGATGCACCAGGTCGAAGACGCCGTTGGTGAACACCACCGGGCCCTTCTGGTCCCGGCGCCAGGCCGCCGCCTCGGCGCGGGTGCGGACCTTGGCCGCCGTCATGCCGCCCGCGCCCCGGGCCGGGCGAAACGCTTCTTGAGCCCGATCGGCGCCGCGATGGTGGTGGCGAGCACCATGAGGAGCACGGCATTGAAGATCGGCTCGCCCAGGATCCCGGTGCGGCGGCCGATGTCCGCGAAGATGAGCCCGACCTCGCCGCGCGGCACCATGCCGATGCCCACGGTCAACCGGTCGAACCGCCCCCAGGGGGCCGCCCACCCCGACACCAGCTTCCCCAGGAGCGCCAGCGCGGTGAGCACGGCGGCGACGGCCAGCATGGCGAGGGCGCCGGGGCGGGTGACGTCGAGGAGGTCGAGGTTGGCCTGGGCGCCGACGCTCACGAAGAACACCGGCGTCAGCACCGCGGCGACCGGGCGCACGCGGTCCTCGATGATGTGGAACTGGTTGGTCCCCGAGAGGATGAGCCCCGCGGCGAACGCGCCGATGATCATCGCCGAGCCCGCCGCATCGGCGAGCGCGGCCATCAGGAGCGCGAACGCGATGGCGAAGACCACCAGCACGTGGCGGACGCGCATGCCCTCGATCCGGTCGAAGAGCCGCGGGGCGAGCTTGAGCCCCAGTACCACCGCCACGACCAGGAACCCGACCGCCACCAGCAGCACGCGGAACCCGGCGCCGACCCCGACCGCGGTGCCTCCCGCGATGGTCGAGACCACCGAGAGGATGACGAGGCCGAGGACGTCGTCGATGACCGCGGCGCCCAGGATGATGCGCGCCTCCGGCGTCTCCAGCCGGCCCAGGTCGCCCAGCACCCGCGCAGTGATGCCGACCGAGGTCGC
>DATIEF010000049.1:0-4224 GCA_035455865.1 Gemmatimonadales bacterium
GTTCAGCGCCTCCTCGTCCCGCTGGAGCGCCGAGAGCCGGTTCTCGGTCGACCGGGCGTCGCGGCGCACGTCCCGGAGGCGCGAGCGCTGTTCGTCGGCCAGGTCGCCGTAGTGCTGCAGCTCCTGGTCGCGCTCCTCGCGGGAGGTGGTGAGGCTCTCGCGGTAGTTGAGCAGGTCGTTGCGCTGGCGGTTGACCCGGTCGCGCAGGCGCTCCACGTCGGAGACGAGCTGGCGGTCCTGCCGGCTGCCGAGATAGAGGTACTTGAACCGGCTCACCAGGTCGCCGAAGGACTCGGCCGCGAGCAGGGCCTGGAAGTCGTAGAGGGGGCCGCGCTTGTAGATGTCGACCAGGCGCCGGTAGAGCACCGCGCGCTTGTCGGCCAGGTTGTCCTGGGCCAGCGCCAGGCTCGCGCTCACCTGGTCGAGTTCCTGGTTGAGCCCGCCGATCTGGCGGTCGAGCTCGTTGACGATGCGGTTGGTGGCGTCGCGCTGGCGGGTGATGTTGACCAGCTCGGACTCGGCGTCGTGGGCCTGGCCCTGGAGGTCGCTCCGCTGCTGCTGCAGCCGCTCCCGCTCGGCGCGGATCTGCTCCAGGCGCTTCCGGGAGTCCTGCATCCGCTGCTGGATGGTGCCTTGGGCGGAGAGACGCAGCGGCGCAAGGACGCAGAGCGCGAGCAGGGTCAGGAAGGCCGGCCGGCGCCAAGCCCGGTGTCCCTGCGCCCCTGCGTCGCTGCGTCCCTGCGCCCCTGCGCCCCTGCGCCTAGACATCCTTGAGATGCCGTCCCACGCTGAAGAGGCTCCCGCCGAAGCCGATGGCGGTGCCGAAGAGCACGATGGCGCCGAGGTAGTCGGGCTGGAAGAAGACGAGGCCGCTGAAGAGGCCGGCGTTCCCCTGGACCGCGCTGAAGGCGAGCCAGCAGAGCCCGATGGCCAGGAGCCCGCCCAGGAGCCCCTTCACCGCGCCCTCGAGCAGGAAGGGGCCGCGGACGAACCAGTTGGAGGCGCCCACCAGGCGCATGATGCCGATCTCGCGGCCGCGCTGGAGCACCGCCATCCGGATGGTGGTGCCGATGATGACCACCGCCACGATGGCAAAGGCGAGCCCGATCACGAAGCCCACGAGCCCCGCGATGTCGCGGATCCGGTCGAGCTTGGCGATCCAGTCGCGCCCGAAGCGCACGTCGTCCACGAACTGATACCCCTTGATCCGCTCGGCCACGCGCGTGACGGCCGCCTCGTCACGGAAGCCGTCCTTGAGCGTCACCTCGAGCGAGGCGGGGAGGGGGTTGGTCTGGAGGTCGCGGTAGGCGTCGCGGAACTCGGTGAGCTCCCGCCGCGCCCGCGCGAGCGCCACGTCCTCGCTCACGTAGGTCACCTGCTGCACTTCCGGATACGCCGCGATGTCGGTCGAGGCCTGGGCGATGACCTCGGCCGGCGTGCCGCGGAGGACGTACGCCACGATCTCCACCCGCTCCTCGACGCCCTTGAGCGCCTGGCGGAGGTTCACCGCCACGAGGCCGAAGAGCCCCACCACGAAGAGGCTGAACCCGATGGTCGTCACCGACAGCATCGAGAGGAGCGGCGTCCGCCGGAAGGAGAGGAGCGCCTCGCGGAAGAGGAGCCTCATCGGCCGCCCTCCAGGTCGTCGGCGGTGGGGATCCGCTCCTCGCCGCTGTCGTACACCACCATCCCCTCCCGCATCTCGATGGTGCGGTAGGGCGCCGACTTGACCAGGTCGAGGTCGTGGGTGGCCATCACCACGCAGGTGCCGCCGGCGTTGATGTCGCGCAGCAGCTGGAAGACGCCGCGGGTGGCGCGTTCATCGAGGTTGCCCGTGGGCTCGTCCGCGATCAGGGCAACGGGGTCGTTCACGATGGCGCGGGCGATGGCGACGCGCTGCTGCTCGCCGCCCGAGAGCTCGCGCGGGTACGCCTGCCCCTTGGCCGCGAGCCCCACCTGCGTCAGGACCCGCATGACCCGGCCCGGGATCGTGTCGCGCTTGGCGCCGGTCACCTCGAGCGCAAAGGCGACGTTCTCGTGCGCCGTGCGGTCCTCGAGGAGGCGGAAGTCCTGGAACACCACGCCCAGCCGGCGGCGGAGCTTCGGCACGTCGCCGCGGGAGAGCGCGCCGATGTTGAAGCCCGACACCCGCACCTCGCCCTCGGTGGGGCGCTGCTCGGCGAACATCAGCTTGAGGATGGTGGACTTGCCGGCGCCGGAATGGCCGGTGAGGAAGACGAACTCGCCCTTGTGCACCCGGAGCGAGACGTCACGGAGGCCGAAGTGGCCCTTGGGGTACGCCTTGAAGACGCTGGTGAACTGGATCACGCCCGAATGATAGGAACCGCGGGAGGGGGTGTCTAGCGCCGGCGTGCCCCGGCGGGGCCCGCCCTCACGCCACCATCACGGCGCCGTACGCCCCGCCGTTGGCCATCACCACCCCCAGAAGGCAGAGCACCTGGAGCGCATCGGCCACCCGCTCGGTGCGCCAGCCGAGCTCCCGGGCCAGCGCGCCGCCGTCGAGCGGCCCGCGGTCGATCAGGAAGTCGAAGGCGGCACGGCTGTCGTTGCCGAAGTGGCCCAGGAGCCGGGGCCGGGCCGAGTCACGGGTGATGGCCTGGACGCCGAGCTGGTGGTGCGAGAGCACGTGGTCGATGGCCTCGGCCTGGTCCTCGGTGAGGCCGGTGAGCACCACGTAGCGCTCGTCGGTCACGTCCATCCGCTGCAGCAGCTTGGCCACCACCTCGTCGGCGCAGGAGAGGTCCACGAGGTCGAGGTCCGAGAAGTCGAGCAGCGCCACCCGCGCGCCGCGGAGGGTCATCTCGCGCTCGATCGAGCTCCGCACCGCCGCCCCGGTGGGCCGGGTGACCAGGTTCTTGGGCGCCCGGGCCGGGTGGGCTTCCTGGAGCAGTGTCTCGAGACGGATCGTGGTGACCATCAGGCCTTCCCCTGGGCGGCGGGAATGACGATCTGGACCTGGGCGCCGGGGAAGGGGGCGAGGTGCTCGCGGAGCGGGACGTCCTCGTCCCACGCCGGCACGATCGCCAGTCGGGCGCTGCCGCTGCGGATGCTGATCTTCCCCTCCCACCGTTCGAGGTACCGCTTGATCCCGGCCAGTCCCTGCCCGCGCCCCGGGTCGCGGAACCGGCTGATGCCCTGCACCAGCGCGCATTCGAGCGCGGCGCCGTCCCCCCAGCGCTCCCCGATCCGCTTGGCCTGCGTCGCCTCGAGGCTCTTCCGGAAGCCCACCCCGCCGTCGGCCACGGCGATGACCACCACCCGGCGGCCCAGGCGCTTCCGCCAGTTATATGCCTGGATCGCCACCCAGCCGGTGGTCCCGGCGTGCTCCACAATATTCTGACATGCCTCGCTGAGCGCCATAGCGAACCCCATCACCGCCTTGGCCTCGAGCCCCAGCTCGCCGGTCACGATCCGGGCGGAGCGGTCCTGGACCCGCTCCACCACGGCGTGGACGTCCTCCGACGCCCGCACCGGCGTCACGTCGAGCAGGACGTCGCTCTCCTCCTGAGGGCGGGACCGCGGCACCTTGCCGTGGAGCTCGAAGAGCTCCGCCGCCTCGCGGAAGAACCCGATCCGGGTCCAGTAGCTGCGGGCCTGCTCGTCCTCCGGCACCGTGAAAAGCGGCTTGGGCCCCCCCGCCTGCGCCACCGCCTGCCCGGCGATGAGCATCCCGGTGAAGCCGTAGGGCGAGGACCACTTCGAGCCCCGGGCGTCGAAGAGCATCTTGTCCGTGGCCGGGCCCGCCGAGAAGCTCGTGGCGAACTGCTCGAACGTGCGGTCGTCCAGGTGCGTCGGGATCTCGACGATGCGGGTCACGCGGGCACCAGCTCCCCCCGAAGGTGGGCGTTGAGGGCGGTCGCACCCCGGAAGGCGGCGTTCCTGGCCCCCATCCGGTTGGCGTGGGCCAGCGCCTGCTCGAACGTGTCACCGGCCAGGAGCCGGGCGCAGCACGCCGCGCCGAAGACGTCGCCGCACCCCGTCGGGTCGAGGGTCTCGACGGTCGGGGGCGGGAGGAGGGCGGTCGTGATGGTGGTCGTGGGTCGTGGGTCGTGGGTCGTGGGACCTTCGACCTGCGACCCGTGACCCGTGACCTGCGACCCGTGACCCGTGACCTGCGACCCGTGACCCGCGACCCGTGACCCGTGACCCGCGACCTGCGACCCGCGACCCGCGACCTGCGACCCGTGACCCGCGACCCGCGAC
>DATIEF010000050.1:0-4388 GCA_035455865.1 Gemmatimonadales bacterium
GACGTGCTCGAAATAGTTGCCGATGGCCCGGAGGATCTCGGGATCGTCGTCGATCAGGAGGACGGTGTCCGCCATTGCATCACCTCGGTGCCGCGGCGCCGCCGCGGGGGAGTTCGAACCAGAGACGGGCGCCGCCCTCAGGGCGGTTCTGGGCGCGGATCTCGCCCCGGTGTGCCCGGATGATACCGTGAGATATGGAAAGGCCAAGCCCGGTGCCCTGCCCCGCCGGCTTGGTGGTGAAGAACGGCTCGAAGATCCGGCCGATGACCTCCGGGGCGATCCCGGCGCCGGGATCGAGCACCTCGCACCCCACCCAGCGATCGTCCGCCCAGGTGCGGATGGTGCCCGTGCCCTCGCCGGCCCCGGCCATCGCGTGCTCGGCGTTGGACACCAGGTTGAGCACCACCTGCAGCAGCTGCTCGGCGTCGCCGGTCACCGGCGGGAGCGCCTCCGCGAGGTCGAGCCGCCACCGGTCGGGGTGGACGTGGGGGCCGGCCAGCGCCGAGCGCACCACGGCGTTGAGGTCGACCTCGCGGCGTTCGATCGGACGCTGCCGCGCGAAGACCAGCAGGTCCTTGACGATCCGGCCCGCCCGCTCGGCCTCGCCGCGGATCGAGTGGAGCACGCGGTCGGTGCCGTCATCGCCGGAGCCGTCGGAGAGGAGCGCCTGGGAGAGTGCGGCGATCCCGGCGAGCGGGTTGTTGAGCTCGTGGGCCACGCCGGAGACGAGCTGGCCCAGCGCGGCCATCTTCTCGCTGTGGCCCACCCGCTCGCGCAGCTCGACCTCGTCGGTCACGTCGCGCGCGAGGACCAGCACCGTGGCCACCCCACCCCGCTCTTCCACCGGCACCGCCACGCCCTGGGCCTCGCGGACGCCGCCGCCCGCCTGCGGCACGTGAAAGATGAAGTCGCGACGTTCGCCCCGGAAGCTCGCCGCCAGCACCGTCTGGACGTGGTCCCGCTCCGCCGGCACCACGGCGTCGACCAGGCGTCGGGGCGCCGGCTCGGCGCCGAAGAGCCCGGTGGCCGCGTCGTTGACCGACTGGAATCGCCCTTCGCGGTCGAGCGTCACGATCGCGACCGGCGCGGCGCGGAAGAGGGCCCGGTAGCGCGCCTCGGTCCGCACCACCTCGGTGACGTCGTCGAGTGCGGCGACGGCGCGGCCGTCCTCCTGCGGCGCCACCGTGAGGACGAGGAGCCGGCCCCGGCGCCCGGGGAGGAGTGCGGTGACCGGGGCGCCGGTGCTCCGCGCCCGTTCGAGCGGGTCGGAGCCGCCGGCGGGCCACTCGGAGGTCACCACCCGGAGCTCGAGCCCGGGGAGTTCGGTCACCCCCACGCCCGCGAGGTCGGCGATCCACCGGTTGGCCCGCTGGATCCGCCCGTTCTTGTCGAGCACCGCCAGGCCGCTCGGCGCCGCGTCGAACACCGCCTGCCATTCGGACTTGGCCTGGGTCACCCGGTCGAGGAGCCGGCTCTTCCCGATGGCGAGCGCCGCCTGGTCGGCAAAGGTCGCCGCGACGCGCCGCTCGGCCGGCGACCAGGCGTGCGGCGCATCGTGCATGTATGCGAGGAGGCCGATCGTCTCGCCCAGGTAGACCAGCGGGAGCACCGCCAGCGTGCGGAACCCCTCGGCGTACGCCTCCTTGACCACCGGCGAATCGGGCGCGGACGGCATGTCCTCGAAGAAGACCGCCTCGCCGGCCATGATGACCGGCGCCACCGGGATCTGGTGGAACCGCTCGGCCACCGCGTCGAGGTAGCGCGACGAGAGCCCCACCGACACCGGCGCCTCGATCCGGCCGGTGGCGCGGTCGATGAGAAGCAGTCCGCAGCGGGTGGCGTCGAAGACCTTCATCCCTTCGCGGGCTGCCGCCTCCATCGTGCGCTGGGCGTCGTCCACGGTGGCCAGGAGGTGCGCCACCTGCCCCACCGCGTCGAGCTGGTCGAGCCGGCGGCGGACCTCGTGATCGAGCTCCTGGGTCCGGCGCGCGATGCGGCCGACCTCGAGCGCGATGGCGCCGTGGGCGGCGAGCGCCTCCAGGAGCCGCTGCGAGTCGGCGGTGTACGCACCGGCGCGGTAGGCCTGCGCCGAGATCACGCCGACCAGCCGGTCGCCGACGAGGAGCGGGACGTGGAGCGCCGAGCCGGACCGGCGGTCGTCGCCGAAGGTATTGGCGGCCTCGTGCACCGGGTCACTCCCCTCGTGAAGCCGATACGACCGCCGGTTCCGGATGACCCAGCTCGTCGGCCCGTTCCCCAGCGGCGTCTCCGAGGGCGCCAGGCGGACGCCGCCGTCGTGGTGCGCCACGAAGTGGATCAGCTGGCGGGTCTCGTCCCAGAGCGCCAGGTAGAACGCGTCGGTCTCGAGCAGCCGTTCGGTCTGGACCCGGAGCGTGTCGTAGACCCGCTCCGGCGGCGCGAGCTCCGCCGTTGCCCGGGCGATGGCCGCCAGGACCTCCACGGGGAGCGTGGCCGGCGCGGAGATGGTCACGGGAGCGTGGTCCCCTCGGGCACCATCACCTGGATGGCGTTCGGGACGACCTCGACGGTGAACGGCGTGAGCCCGCCCATCTCGCCGTCGAGCTGCACCGGCAGCGCTTCGGCGGCGCGCACCGAGATCTCCCGGCCGCGGAAGTGGGACACGTAGCGGTCGGCATCGCCGACGTCCACCTGGCGGAGCAGGTCCCAGAGCGCCAGCACGCTCTCCCCCACGCTGTCGGCGCGGATGGCGATCACGTCGAGCATCCCGTCCTGGGGCGAGATGCCGCTGCGGAGCCGGATGAGCGGCGGGATGACCTCGCCGCAGTTGGCCACCAGCACCATCGCCGAGCGGAGCCGGTGCTCCGTCCCATCGACCGTGATCCAGGTGTCGGTGCTCCGTACTTCGGGCAGGATCTTGAGCGTGGTGGCGATGTACGCGCCCATCCCCCACTGTCGCTTGAACGGGCCCGGCGTCTCTTCCATCACCCGGGCGTCGAACCCCGCCCCGCACGCCACCGCGAAGAAGTGGGTGCCGTCGGTCCGCTCCATCCGGCCCAGGTCGAAGGGCCGCGGGCGCGACTCGAGCAGCAGTTCCGCCGCCCGCTGCGGATGTACCGGGATGCGGAGGTTGCCGGCCAGGAGGTTGCCCGTCCCTCCGGGCAGGACACCCAGGGCGACCCCGGAGCCGACCAGCGCGGCGGCCGCCTGCATCGTGGTGCCATCCCCCCCGAAGACGGCCACCACGTCGACCCCCGCGCGGACCCCCTCGGCGGCGTAGCGCCGGGCGTCGCCGCCGCCGCCGGTCACGAGGACGTCGGCCTGCCAGCCGGCGCGGCGGAGGATGCGCTCGACCACGCGCACCGCATCGCGGTCGGTGCGGGCGGCGGCAGGATTGGTGATGACCAGGGCGCGCGTCACGTCAGTATTCCCGTTCCCAGAGGAGGTCGAGGCCCAGCTGATATTGGTTGGTCGCGCCGAGCGCGTCCACCGCCACGTTGGGCTGGCAGGTCCGCACCGGCTCGACGCTGACCTGGGCGCGGAGCCAGGGGTCGAGGCGCTGCTCGATGCTGGCGCCGAAGCTCTTGTAGCTCAGCTGGCCCAGGTTGGGGCAGAGCCCCGCGTTGAAGGTGAAGAATGTCCGCTTGCCGATCCGCCACCCGGCCGAGAGCGTGGTGAGCCCGGCGTTCGGGTTGACGAAGCTGCCGCCGGCGCCGCCGGGGCGGATCTCCACGAAGTCCACCGGCACGCCCAGGTCCGAGACGAGGGCGCGCTCGATCTCGGTCGAGAGCGCGCTGGAGAGATAGGCGATGCCGGTCTGCAGCGCCGCCTGCTCCCCGCCGACCGCCGCGCCGCCGGTCTGGTCGAGCGCGAACGAGGGGCGCCCGAACATCAGGTAGGACACGAGCTCGGTCTCCGACAGGGTCGGGTTCTGCGGGCTCGAGAGCGCCAGCTTGGGCGCCAGCGTGGTGCCGGTGATTTGCGCCACGACGGCGATGTCGGCGCTCGCGTCGGCGGGGCGCACGGTGTGCACCGCCTGGATGTCGAGCTCGGCGTTCAGGTCCGGCGTGCCGAGGAACCGGACCGTCCCCGACTGCACGGTGAACGGGCGGGTGATGAACCCGACCTTGAGCGCGTAGTTGCCGCGGTCGGCCTTGAGGGTGCCGTCGAGGCGGTAGTTGCGGGCGGCCTTGCTCACGGTCATGTCGCCGGTCAGGCGGATGTTGGCCTCGGTGGACCGGAGCCAGAACTCGTCGCCCACGGCCAGGCGGAGGTTGTCGATGCCGAGCGAGTCGAGGAAGCGGTTCTCGATCGACGGCTCGAGTCGCGCGTCCCGCGCCAGCGCGGTGTCGAGGAGGGCCGCGATGGCCGGGTCGCTCAGGTCGACGACCTGTTTGGTGACGAGGTCG
>DATIEF010000051.1:0-2070 GCA_035455865.1 Gemmatimonadales bacterium
CTGCCACGCGCCCCAGGCGGCGACCCGCCCCGCCGCCATCGCCGCCAGGAAGAGGGCCACGGTCGGGGATCGCGGGTGCGAACCGGCCGAGAGGACCGCGAGGAGCAGGAGTGCGCTCACGGGATCCCCGAAATGCAGGAGGCCGGTCGCGAGACCGGCCCCATACCCCAGCGCCAGCACGACGGCGGGCGGCGCCCTCACCGGGCCCGCCGGCGGGTCAGGCCTTGGCCATCGGCTTGGCGCCGCAGCGTGGCGCCATCCCGACCTTCCGGAACGCCTCCAGCAGGACGACGTCGATGACGGTCCGGCTCTGGTCCTTGTCGAGCGAGATCTCGCTCAGCACCGCCCCCTCCGTGGTGGCGACGTAGCGGGCCGGGAGCCGGTTGAGGGCGTAGACCATCACGTCGCTCCGGCAGAGCGGGCAGCCGCAGAAGCCGGGGACCGACGGGAGCAGCGCCTCGTAGCGCTGGATGACGTGTTCTTCGACCATGTTGCGGATCACACGACCGCCAAGGGGCGAGCCGCTCGCGCGGGTTCCCCGGTGAAGGTGGAGCCGGTCGTCCCGGTGAGGCGCACCGTGTGGTACTGCCCCAGCGCGGAGTCCGGCAGGTCGAGCAGGACCATGTGGTTGGTGCGGGTACGGCCGAGCAGGAGGTCGCCCCGGCGCGCGGGCCGCTCGACGAGGACCTCGTGGACCTCGCCCACGCGGGCCAGGTTCCGCCGGGCCGACTGCTGGCGCACGGCGGCGATGAGGCGCTGGAGCCGCTCGCCCGCGACGGCCTCATCCACGTGCCCCTTGATCCGCACCGCGGGCGTGCCTTCCCGCACGGAATACCTGAAGGTGTACGCCTCGTCGAAGCCCGCCTCGGCCACCAGCGAGAGCGTGTCCTCGAATTCCGTGTCGGTCTCGCCCGGGAAGCCGACGATGACGTCGGTCGAGAAGGTGATGCCGGGGACGGCGGCCCGCAGGCGCCGGACCACGTCGAGGTAGGTGGCGCGGTCGTAGCGCCGCAGCATCCGGCGCAGGCAGCTGTCCGAGCCGCTCTGCACGGGCAGGTGCACGTGCTCGCAGACCGCGGGGACCCCGGCCATGGCGTCGATGACGCGGTCGGTGAACTCCGTCGGGTACGGGCTCGTGAACCGGAGCCGCCGGATGCCGTCCACCGCGCCGACGGCGCGGAGGAGGTCGGCGAAGTCGTGGGTGCCGTCGTGGTAGCTGTTGACGGTCTGGCCAAGGAGCGTCACCTCCGTGGTGCCGGCGCCGGCCAATCCGGCCACTTCGCGCACCACGTCGTCCAACTTACGGCTCCGCTCCGGGCCCCGCGTGTACGGAACGATGCAGAAGGTGCACCGGAAATCGCAGCCCCGCTGGACGGTGACGAACGCAGTCGGCCCGGGCTCGCGCACGGCGGGCACGTCCTCGTAATGCTCCCAGCCGCGGAACTCGGTGTCGCTCACCCGCTCCCCGGCGCCCGCCTGTGCGATGATGGCCGGGAGGTGCCGGTACGCGTCGGGACCGACGACGAGGTCGACCTTGGGCGCCCGCTCGAGGAGCCGCGGGCCGAGGCGCTGGGCCATGCAGCCCACGACGCCGAGGACGCCGCCGGGGCGCTTGTGGCGCTGGAGTTCGCCCACCCGCCCGACCACCCGCTGCTCGGCGTTGTCCCGCACGGCGCAGGTGTTGACGAGCAGTACGTCGGCGCCCTCCGGCGCGTCCACGCGCTCGTACCCGGCGCGACCGAGCACCCCGAACATCAGTTCGGAGTCGGCCACGTTCATCTGGCAGCCGTAGGTCTCGATGTAGACGCGGGGCATCGGCGGTTCAGCGCTGGCGGCGATTGGGCCGGAGGGTGGCGGTGACGGAGAGCATCCAGGCGTGCTCGGAGAAGGTCCCGTCGCCTCGCCAGGCGCGCTCGACCGTGATGTCGGCCCCGCCCTGCCCCCGGGCGAAGAGGAAGCCGCTGCCGAACGAGGCGACGGTCTCCTTCGGATCCGTCCCCGCCGTGAGCGGGAACGGGAGGGTGGCGTGCCGCACGCCGAACCGGAGGGGGAGGCGGTACGGCTTGTCGA
>DATIEF010000052.1:0-7200 GCA_035455865.1 Gemmatimonadales bacterium
GGCTGGGACGCTGCCGGGGCCGGGGTGTTAAGCGGGGCTCCCGGGAGGGCGCTGGCGGGGTATCTTGGGGCCTGTGCTGCCCATCCCGCCGAGCCACCGGGCCCTAATCTGCCGGCCGAACCACGATTGTCCATCCCGGCCGCCGGCTCCGGTGATGGACACCACCGCCATCCGATGACCTACCGCAAGCACATCACCGGCCTCCCCGCATCGGGTCCCACCTGGTGGCCGTTCTCGCTGGCGTTCACCCGGGGGCACGCCGGGCTCGCCCGGGTCCGGCAGATCTGGGCCGCGGCGGTCGTCCTCGCCATCGCCCTGGCCGTGTTCGAGGCGATCGTCGACCTGAGCGGGATCCCGGTGTCGATCGCGAGCGTCGGGTTCAGCATCTCGATCTACCCGCCGCTCGTCCTGACGGTCTGCCTCGCGCTCTGGCTCGGCCCGGTCTGGGGGGCCATCCCCGCCTGGTCGGCCACGTTCGTGAGCGGGCTCATCGCCGGGATGACCGTCCCGGTGGCGGCCCTCTTTGCCACCGCGACGCCGCTCGAGGTGATGATCCTCTGGGGATCGTTCGTGATCCTCGACCTCCCGCCCGACCTGCCGCGCTGGCGCCACGTGTTCGCCTTCTTCGGCGTCGTGATCGTGGCCTCGACGGCGTCGTCGCTGGCGGGGCTCCTGTACATCGACTCCCGCCAGCTCGACCTCATCGCCAGCCAGCGCATCTGGGAGGGGTGGGTCATCGGGGACGTGCTGCAACTGATGCTGGTGGGCGTGCCACTCCTCCACTGGGTGGGGCCGCGGGCCCGCGCCTGGATCGGCCGTCACTTCGACACGCCGCCCCGCTTTGCGGTGAGCTTTACCCGGAGCGTGATGCTCTCGGCGGCGCTGATCGCGGTGCTGGTGCTGGTGGTGTTCCAGGGGGTGTGGCGGGTCACGCTCTCGCTCGACATCCCGCCTGACGCGCGGACGATCACCGGCGAACTCCTCCTGCCGCGGCTCCGGGAGATGGGGCTCTTCGTCGGGCTCCTGGTGGCCGTCACCTTTGCCACCACCACGGCGTTTGCGGCGGCGCTCGCTCGGCTCGGCGAACGCGAACGGGGCGTGAGCCAGCGGGACCCCCTCACCGGCGCCCTCAACCGGCGGTCGTTCGGGCCCCACTTCCAGCGCGAGGCGGAGCGGAGCCAGCGCCTGGGCAAGGGCATCTCGCTCCTGTTCATCGACGTCGACCATTTCAAGGCGCTGAACGACACCTGGGGCCACGAACTCGGCGACCAGGTGCTCCGCCAGCTGGCCAACCGGATCCAGGGCACCATCCGCGAACACGACCTCCTCTTCCGCTGGGGCGGCGAGGAGTTCGTGGTACTGCTCCCCCACACCCCCGAGGGCGATGCGGCACTCCTCGCCGACCGGATGCGGGTTGCCATCGCCGCCGAGCCGCTGGTGCGGGAACTCGTGCCCGAGCCGCTGCACGTGGCCGTGAGCATCGGCGCCGCCGGCCTGGAAGGGCGCCCCTTCGAGGTCGACCAGCTCCTGGCCCGCGCCGACCGGGCGCTCTATCGGGCCAAGAGCGAAGGGCGGGACCGGGTGGTGGTGGGGGAGTGAGGGGGAGGAAGTAGGAGAAGGAGAAGGAGAAGGAGCGAGTGAAAAGGGAAAAGGGAAGAGGGAAGAGGATCTTTCGCTTCCTCCCTTCTCCTTCTCCTTCTCCCTCTCCTCCTTCCTTCTCCTCTTCCTTCTCCTTCCCCTCTTCCTTCTCCTTCTCCTCTTCCTTCTCCTTCTCCTCTTCCTTCTCCTCCTCCTTCTCCTTCTCCTCTTCCTTCTCCTTCTCCTTCTCCTTCTTGCTTCTTATTTCGTGCTCGCCTTCTCTCCCGCGAAGCGCGGTGTCAGCGTCACTGTCCATCCGCCGCCGTCGCGGGTGGGGCGGAGGTGCGCGGTCACGGGCACGATGTCGCCATCCCGGGCCCGGAGCGAGAGCTCACCGTGGAACGCGCGGCGTTCCCGCAGGAAGGGCGCGAGGCGGAGTTCCTGGTCCCGGGCGGCCCAGAGGCCGAGCACCGGCGCCAGTTCGACGAGTTCGCCGCGGTGGGCGTAGCCCAGGAGCTGGGCCAGTGCCTCATTGGCCCCCGCGAGGCGGCCGTCGGCATCCAGCCGGGCCGTGGCCACCGGGAGTTCCTCGAGCCAGGCGCGATAACGCGCCTCCGACGCCCGCAGCGCCTCCTCCACTCGCTGGCGCTCGTGGGCGGCCTGGCGGAGGTCGGCGACCTGCTTCCGCAGGGCGACGAGTTCGTGGATCAGTTCCTGGCGGGTGCGCTGGTGGTCGCTGGGCATTGGGCGGTCCGTTGCCCAATTGGATGCCGAAGGGCGCCCGACCTGCACAGCGGCCGGGGCCGGCGTTCCGGTGGCTCAGCCCGCTCCACCGCGAGACCCCCGAGGCACGCTCGCTGTTGCCCCACCGCCACTCTGGACGGAAATCATCCCGGCCTGCAAGTTGAGGACGTGCTCCACTCGCGGGCGGTATCCATGAATGGCCTCTGCGTACCGGAACGTCTTGCACGCGTGCGGCGCCGCTGGGAGTTCGCGCGACTGCTCGGATGCCTGGCGATCGCCGGAGGGCTTGGCGCGTGCCGCAAGGGCGCGCCCGTTGCTTCGGCGCCCCTCACCCTGGCCCTGCCCGATACCATCGTTCCGGCCGGCCCCTTCGGCGTCTCGATCCGTCGGGGGCGGGCGCTCCTGGTCGCCACCCGGGACAGCCTCCCGACCCACGTCGGGAACCGGCTCCGCTGCGTGAGCTGCCACCTGGATGAAGGACGTCGTGCCCAGGGGACGTGGGTCGGCGTGTACGCCCGCTATCCGCAGTACCGCAGTCGAGGCGACGCGGTCCAGACGATCGAAGGCCGGGTCAACGACTGCTTCGAGCGGTCCCTCAACGGCACCGCGTTGGCCCCCGACGGGCGCGACATGGCCGACATCGTGTCGTACCTCTGGTGGCTCTCGCGGGGCACCGCCGTGGCGGCGCCGGCGGCCAAGGCCGCCAGCCGCCTTGCGGGGCTGACCGCGGACACCGCCGCGGGGCACGCGGTCTTTGCGACCATCTGCTCCGTCTGCCACGGCGCCGCCGGCCAGGGGACCGCGGTGGCGCCGCCGCTCTGGGGCGACAGCTCCTTCAACATCGGCGCCGGGATGGCACGGCCCAGCGCGGCGGCGGCGTTCATCCGGGCCAACATGCCGTTCAACGCTCCCGGCACCCTCACCGACCAGCAGGCGGTCGACGTAGCGGCCTACGTGACCGGCCAGCCACGTCCCGATTTCCCGGCCAAGATCGACGATTGGCCCCTGGGCGACCCGCCCGCCGACATCCCCTACCGGACACGCGCCGGCCGGCGTGCCCGATAGCGAACCACCAACCCACTCTCCGGAGGTACCGATGGGCGCATTCGAATTCCTCCCCTCCACCCGTCGCGGCTTCGTGGGCCGCACGGCGGCGGCGCTGGCGCTGTCGCTCACGACCTCGCTGCCCCGCCTGGCGGAGGCGGAGGCCCCCCTCCGCTCCTCCGATCCCGGTACACCTAGCGATGAGTGGATGAAGCGCCTGACGGGGAAGCACAAGCAGATCTTCGACATGAAGACCCACGCGAACGGGATGGGCCTCCTCCACGTCCGGAACTACCTGAACACCTGGCGCGACGCCTACCACCTGACCGACAAGGATGTGACGCCGGTCCTCACCTTCTACGGCTTCGGCCTGCCGATGGGGTTCGACGACGCGGCGTGGGCCAAGTACCCCTTCGGCGACGCGATGAAGGTGACCGACCCGACCACCAACGCGCCGGCCCGGCGCAACGTGTTCTACAAGCCGGTAGCGGGCGACACCATCGCGGCCGGGATGCTGGACTCGTCGATCGACCAGCTCGTGGCCCGTGGCACGGTATGCATCATGTGCAACAACGCGCTGGCGTTCTGGACGATGCAGCTGGAGAAGGGCGGGGCGGGGAAGGCGGCCGACATCCGCGCCGACCTGGTGCAGCACCTGCTGCCGGGTGTGTCGCTGGTGCCGGGAATGGTCATCGCCATCAACCAGGCACAGGAGCGGGGATGCGCCTACATGGCGCTGGGCTGAGGCGCTAGCCCCTCCGTCGCGCGACCTCCAATACGACCCGGGACTGGATCATCTCGATCCCGATCCGGTTGTGGCCGCCCTCCGGCACGATGATGTCGGCCCAGTGCCGGGAGGGCTCCACGAACTCGAGGTGCATCGGCCGGACGGTGGAGAGGTACTGCTTGATGATCGAGTCGACCGAGCGGCCCCGCTCGGCCACGTCGCGCTGGAGCCGGCGGATGAAACGCACGTCGTCGGCCACGTCGACGTAGATCTTGATGTCGAAGAGCGAACGGAGCCGCTGGTCGACAAAGAGCATGATCCCGTCGACCAGCACCACGTCCCGCGGCTCGACCCGCTCGGTCCGCGCCGCACGGGTGTGCTGGGAGTAGTCGTAGGTCGGCTTGTCGATCGCCTGGCCCGCCGCGAGCTGCCCGATCTGGGACACCATCAGGTCGGTATCGAAGGCGTCGGGGTGGTCGAAGTTGAAGCGCGCGCGTTCGTCGTACGAAAGGTGCTTGAGGTCGCGGTAGTAGGCATCCTGGTCGACGAACGCGGCGTCGACGCCGCCGAGGGCGTCAAGGATCGACCGGGCGACGGTCGTCTTGCCCGAGCCCGACCCGCCGACGATCCCGATGATGAGGGGACGTTGTGGCATTGCGATAATGTAGCGAGGTTGAAGCGTGAGACGTGAGACGTGAGACGTGATACGTAAGAGGGAAGAGGGAAGTGGGAAGAGAGATGAGGGGGGAGGGAAGAGGCAGGAGCGAATTGCTGATAGCTGATAACTGATAGCTGATAGCCGATAGCGATCCCCTAAATGCACCCACCCGCCGACCATCCCCGCATCCCCGCCGCCGACCTCAAGGTCGTGCCGGTCGAGCGCTCGGAGACGATCCCGTCCTCCTGGTACGTCGATCCCCGCTTCCACGCGCTCGATCGGGAGGCGGTCTTCGGCGCCAACTGGCAGCTCGTCGGCCGGCTGGATCAGGTCGAGCGGCCGGGGCAGTTCCTGGTGGGGACCGTGGCCGACGAGCCGATCATCGTGGTGCGGGGGAAGGACGGGGTGCTCCGGGCGTTCTTCAACGTCTGCCGCCACCGGGGCGGCCCGCTCGCCTTCTGCGACGGCCAGGCCAGCGCGCTCCGGTGCCAGTACCACGGCTGGACCTACCTCCTCGACGGGTCGCTCCGCGGCGTCCCCCAGATGGACCGGTCGGAGCTCTTCGACAAGAAGGACTTCGGCCTGACGCCGGTGGCGGTGGACACCTGGGAAGGGCTCGTCTTCGTCCACGTGGGCCCGACGCCGGCGCCAGTGGCGCGGACCTTTGCCGGGATCCTCGAGCGCATCGGTCCGCTGGCGCTTGCGGGGATGCGGTTCGCGCGGCGTGTCAACTACGAGGTGGCGTGCAACTGGAAGGTGTACGTGGACAACTACCTGGAAGGGTACCACGTCCCGTTCGTCCATCCGGAGCTCGCGACGCTCCTCGACTACGCCGGCTACACCACCGAGACCTTCGACCGCTACTCCCTGCAGTCGAGCCCGATGACCGGCGAGGGGAGCCCCTACGACACCGCCGGCGGCACGGCCACGGCGTACTACTACTTCGTCTTCCCCAACATCATGCTCAACATCCTGCCCGGCCGCCTGCAGACGAACGTGGTGCAGCCCCTGGGCCCCGACCGGTGCCGGGTGGTGTTCGACTACTTCTACCAGCGCGCCGGGTCCGCCGCGGCGGAGGCGCAGGTCGAGGCCGACGTGGCCTACAGCGACAAGGTGCAGGAGGAGGACCGGGAGATCTGCGAGCACGTCCAGCGCGGGCTCTCGAGCCGGGCCTACGACCGCGGGCGATTCTCCCCCGCGATGGAACAGGGCGTCCACCACTTCCAGGCGCTGCTCAAGCGGTCATACGCGACGGGGCTCAAGCGGGCGCGTACGTCGCGCTGAAACGGTGTGGCAGGCACACTCCTTGCGCTCGACGGGCCGATCCGCCACGTCGGACGATGTCGGCGGCGCCGCCCGCGCCCCGGTCGTGGCATCGACGCAACGTCCTGTTGCCACCTGGGTGATCGGACCGTCTCCATGAGCCCCCACCGTCCCTTCCTTGCGCTCTCGCTCCTTCTGCTCACCACCTGCGCCCTCAACCCGGCGACGGGCGAGCGCCAGCTGATGCTGGTCTCCGAGTCGCAGGAGATCTCCCTCGGCGCCCAGGGCGCTGCCGACACCCGACGGACCATCGGGCTCTACCCCGACTCCGCCCTGCAGGCATACGTCTCGACGCTCGGAACGGAGCTCGCCAAGCGCACCGAACGACCCGGGCTTCCGTGGTCGTACCAGGTGGTGGACGACCCGGTGGTCAACGCCTTCGCGCTCCCGGGCGGACCGGTGTTCATCACCCGCGGCATTCTCGCCTATTTCAACTCCGAGGCGGAGCTGATCAGCGTCATCGGGCATGAGACCGGTCACATCACCGCCCGGCACACCGCGCGCGAGATGAGCCGCCAGGAGCTCATGGTCGGGGCGCTCGGCGTCGGCAGCGCGATCTCTTCCGACGTGGCGAAGTACGCCGGCCTCGCCGGGCAGGGGCTCCAGCTCCTGTTCCTCAAGTATTCCCGTGATGACGAAGCTCAGGCCGACGCGCTCGGCTTCCGCTACATGCTGGCCGACGGCTACGACGCCCGGGCCGCGACCCGGATGTTCTCGACCCTCGACCGCCTCTCCGCCGCCCAGGGTCAGCGGATCCCCGAATGGCAATCGACCCATCCCGATCCCGGCGACCGGATGACCTCCGCCGAGGCGCGCGCCAAGGCCGTGACGGTCGACCCGGCCCGGCTCAAGGTGGGCCGGAATGAATACCTCCGGCGGATCGACGGGATCATCTACGGCGAGGATCCGAGGAACGGGTACTTCGAGGGAACACGCTTCTATCACCCGCAGCTCCGGTTCACGCTCGCCTTCCCGGATGGCTGGACCACCGAGAACCAGAGCCAGGCGGTGCTGGCGGTGAGCGCCAAGCAGGATGCGATCGTGGTGCTGTCACCCGCCGGGACCGACGCGCCCGCCGCCGCGGCCCGGACGTTCCTGGGCCAGCAGGGGATCCAGGCCGGCCCCG
>DATIEF010000053.1:0-2138 GCA_035455865.1 Gemmatimonadales bacterium
GGGGATGCCTCACCTGGCCGACGAGGACCGGGAGCTGCTTCGCGTCGTCCACCAGCAGGCGCAACGGGCCCGGGCCATCGTGCGCGACCTGCTCGCCGCCGTGCGGGGCAGGGACGTGCGCCGGGAGCGGTTCGGCGTCCGACCCCTCATCGACGGAGTGCTCGCCGGCCTCCGGGCCACCGCCGGAGCGCCGGTGGCCCGGGTCGCGGTGGATGTCGCCGACGGCCTTCCCGACCTCGACGCGGACCGGGCAGGGATCGAGCAGATCCTCGTGAACCTGATCCAGAATGCATTGCACGCCGCAGGGCCGGCCGGAAAGGTCACAGTGCGGGTCACGGCCTCCGAGACCGGCATCACCTTCACCGTCGAGGACACCGGTCCCGGGATGGCGCCCGAAGTGCTTCCCCGGATCTTCGAGCCGTTCTTCACCACCAAACGCGAGGGGGAAGGGACCGGACTCGGCCTCTTCGTGACCCTCGGCATCGTCGAGGCGCACGGCGGCACCATCCGGGCCGAGAACCTCCTGCCGCCCGGGTCTGGAGCGCGGGTGACCGTCGTGCTGCCGCCGGGCGGGACGGCGGAACCGGCCGGAACGGACCGGGAGCCCGAGGCGACCGCGCTCGACGGGGCCGGGAGGGTGCTCCTGGTCGATGACGAGTCCGCCATCCGCCTCGCGGTCCGGCGCTGGTTCGTGCGGCGGGGCTGGGAGGTGGTGGAGGCCGGGGACGGCGGGGACGCCCTGGCGCAGGCACTCGCCGCGCCCCACGGGGGGTTCGACCTGGTGCTGACCGACCTCAAGATGCCGGTGCTGTCGGGGATCGAACTGGTCGACCGGCTGGCCGTGCTGCGCCCCGACCTCCACGCCAGGGTCGTCATCATGACCGGCGATGTCGCATCGCCGGAGGTCGCGGCGCTCATCGGCCGGACCGACCGCCCGGTGGTCGAGAAGCCATTCAGCTTCGACGCGCTGGCGGAGGCGATCGGGAGGGTGGCGGGAAGTAAGAAGTGAGAAGGGAGGAGGGGAAAGTGAAAAGTGAAGAGTGAAAAGGGGGCGCCGGCATCCAGCGGCACCCCCTTCCCACTTCTTGTTTCTCACAGCTTACCGGTCACTCCCCACTCTTCCCCATGCCCGCTTCCCATTTCACTCTTCCCTTTTCCCCTTTCCCCTTTTCACTCTTCCCTTCTCCTTCTCCTTCTCCTTCTTCCTTCTCACTTCTCACTCCCCTCCACCGCCATCCCCATCGCGTGATAGCCGTTGTCCACGTATACCGTGGTCCCGGTGATCGCCTTGGCGAGGGGCGAGAGCAGGAACGCCGCGGTCGCGCCGACGTCGGTGGCATCGAGGTCGCGCTGGAGCGGCGAGTTGGCGCGCGAATACTTGATCATCGTGTCAATGAACCCGATGGCGCTCGCCGCGCGCGAGGCCCAGGGGCCGGCGGAGATGGTGTTGACGCGGATCCCCCACTTGCGGCCGGCCTCGAAGGCGACCGTCCTGGTATCGGCCTCGAGCGCGGCCTTGGCGGAGGACATCCCGCCGCCGTAGCCGGGGATGACCCGCTCCCCCGCCATATACGTCAGCGACAGGCAGCTCCCCCCGGGGCGCATCAGCGGTGCGAGTGCGCGGATGAGGGCGATGTTGCTGTACGCGCTCACGCTCACCGCGGCCAGGTAGCCGGCACGCGAGGTGTCGAGCAGCGCGTTCTTGACCTCGGGCCCGTTGGCCAGCGAATGGACGAGGATATCGAGGCCCGGCTTCCCGAAGTCCCTTTCCAGCGACGCCGCGAGCCCTGCCACGGAGAAGTCCCCCCGCTCGCGATAGCGCTTGTTCTCGCGGATGTCGGCCGGGGCGTCCTCCAGCCGGTCGTAGGCGGCGTCGAGGGGGTAGATCTTCTCGAACGCCATCTTCTTGCCCGACGCGAGCGTCATCGAGGCGTCCATCTTCCCGCGCTCGAGGAGATTCTCGAAGATGTTCATCGCCGGCGGCCAGGTGCCGACGCAGACGGTGGCACCCGCCTCGGCGAGCGCCTTGGCGATGGCGAACCCGAACCCGCCGTCGTCCGCCACACCCGCCACCAGCGCCCGCTTGCCCGAGAGGTCGATGCCCAGCATTCGGATGGATCCTTGTTGGGGAGGTCGGG
>DATIEF010000054.1:0-3837 GCA_035455865.1 Gemmatimonadales bacterium
TGTCCGGCTTCGCAGTGAACGGTGAACAGACAACAGTCAACGGGCTCCCAGTCGCGAATTCGGCCGGGAGCCCTCTGACGTTGTACCGCTCACGTCTTACCTCTCACGTCTGACGTCTTACGTCTTACCTCTCACGTCTCACCTCTCACCTCTCACGAATCTCCTGAAGCTCGGCCAACAGCGCATCGAGCTGGAGCCCGTGCGCCTGCGCGGCAAAGGCGAGGGTCTTGGGGCCACTGCAGCAGGAGTCCATCCCGTGGGCGCCGAGGACGCGGGCGTGGCCCTCACCCGCGGCGGCCACGTCGCGGAGGGTGCTCTCCGGCGTGATGCCGGTCTGGATGAACTTGACGCGGGTCGATCCATCGGGCTCCGTCGACCGCTCCGCGCGGAAGCCGCAGGCGCGGAGCACCGGATAGAGTGGCTGCGGGTCGAAGGGGGCGATCAGATCGAAGGAGCGGTCGCGTTCGACGTCCCGCGCCGTGGCCAGGATCAGCTCGAGCGGCTCGGCGCCGGCGGCAAGGATGGGGCGGACATCGAGGACCAGGGCAGCATCAGTCGTGAGAGACACGGGGAGTTCCGGTCAGCGGGTGAACATGCGGATGTAATGCGCAGGGACGAGTACGGCGCCGATGGCCCAGAGCGCGGCGCCGGCGGTGGCGGCCGCCGGAGATCCGGCCAGGATCGACGTCACCAGGGCGAGGAGCCCGACCGAGAGACACGCCAGCGACGTCCAGGCCCAGGCCGGGGAGAGCATCTGGGCGACGGTGATCGCCTGGGTGCCCGTCCGAGCGCCGTAGAAGTGGATCCACCCCAGGTGCGACAGGATCTTGTAGAGCACGCCCAGGATCAGGGTCACGAGCCAGCCGAGCACCGCGAGGAGGGCGTACGCGATCCAGAGCCGCGGATGCGCCGATGGCAAGGCGACAAGGAGCACGCCGAGGCCGGTGGCCAGCGCCAGCGCCCCGAACCCGGTGGCCATGTGTGCCACCGCGGGGTCGAGAGCGCGCCGGAGCCGGCGGCGGAAGTGGCCGAGGGACAGGTGGAGGTAGAGCGCCGCGGCCGCCGCCATCAGGGCAGCGCCGGCCACCGAGAGGGCCGGGAAGTGCCACACCTCGCCGACGCTGAAGGCCACGAGCCCGGCAAGGCCGAGCGGCGCGATGTAGCGCATCGGCCACTGCGGAGTGCCGTGGGACACCAGGAACATCGGCACCATCCGGCTGCCCACGCCGACCGCCGTGAGCGTGGCGAAGCCGAGCGCCGCGAGGTGGAAGTGCGCGGCGATGATCCCCATCCGGTCGACCGACCACCAGCCGAGGTTCTCCCCGATCCGGGCACCTGCGAGTGCCAGCGCCAGGCCCAGGGAGGTGTGGGCTGCCGCCAGGTGGCCGCGGATCGCGCGGGTCTCGGGTCGGTGGGCGCGGCGCGTGGGGAGGTTCCAGGTGTGGAGCCCGATCGCCACGAAGACGAGGGTCCAACCCACCCCTTCGAAGACGGCGGTCGACGCCCAGAACCCGGTCACCAGGGCCGCCGTGCCCAGTGTCAGCGATGCAAGCCCCAGGTAGCCGGCCCGGATGCTCCGGGTGCTGATGCCGAGGGCCATCGGCAGGAACTGGTGCATCACGCCGAAGATCACGGTGACGATGACGCCGAGGGTGAAGGTGTGCACCACGGCGAAGACGTGGGGGTCGAGGAAGTTCCCGCGGGCGAGGTCGGGCGCGACCGTGACCAGCCCGATCGCGCCGAGGACGAGCCACCCGAGCGCCACAGCGAAGTGGCCCGCCGGAAGGAAGAACGGCGGCGGGACGGCGGGGGTGTGCTGGGTCGGGAGCGGGCGGGGGCGGGACGGGGCTGGTGGCGTAGCGGCAGCGGTCATAACTGCAACGTAAAGGCTCGGAATTAAGGATGCTGAAAGACGGCAGGAAGGAACCTTCATTGAGGACCGTTAGAGGCCACGCGCGCTCCCGTACCGCACGAGCTTGTCGATCGTCTCGCCGTAGCGCGCCCAGCGCTCCAGTTCCTGGCGCAGCTGCTGGCGGCCGGCGGTGGTGAGCTGGTAATGCCGCGCCTTCCGGTTGGTCTCCGACCGCATCCATTCCGATTCGATGAGTCCTCGGCGCTCCAGGCGGTGCAGGGCGGGGTAGAGGGTCCCCTCTTCCGGATCGAGCGCGCCTCCGGTGACCAGCCGGATCCAGGCCGCGACGCCGGCGCCGTGGGTCGGCTCCCAGCGGAGCGCGCGCAGGATGCAGAGGTCGAGGAGGCCGGGGAGGAGGAGCAAGGAGGAGGGAAAAGGGAAGAGTGAAAAGGGGAATAGGGATATGAAAGAGGAACGGAGCGATGGACCGGTTCCCCTAGAGCGGCTAGGGGTAAATATGGACGCGATGCCCGTCCATCGCTATCCTCCCCCGCGTCTGAGCCTGAGCGTCTGAGCCACTGTCCCACTGTCCCACTGTCCCACTGTCCCACTGACCCGCTGACCCGCTGACCCGCTGACCCACTGTCCCACTGTCCACCGAGGTGCCCCTCCCGTGACTGCGCCCGTCCTCCCCTCCATCGACACGATCTTCGGCAGCGATGTCTTCTCCCGGCAGGTGATGCGCCAGCGGCTTCCCAAGGACGTGTTCAAGAGCCTGGTCCGGACGATCGACCACGGCGAGCCGCTGGACCCGAAGGCCGCCGACGTGGTGGCGGCCACGATGAAGGACTGGGCCATCGAGCACGGGGCGACGCATTTCACCCACTGGTTCCAGCCGCTCACCGGCCTCACCGCTGAGAAGCACGACTCGCTCGCCGCGCCGGATGGGCAGGGCGGCGTCATCTACAACTTTTCGGGCACCGACCTGGTGCAGGGCGAGCCCGACGCCTCGAGCTTCCCCTCCGGCGGGATCCGCGCCACGTTCGAGGCCCGGGGCTACACCGCCTGGGATCCGACGAGCCCGGCCTTCCTGGTGCGCGGCGCCGAAGGCGTCGTGACGCTCTGCATCCCGACGGCGTTCGTTTCGTGGACCGGTGAGGCGCTCGACACCAAGATCCCCCTCCTCCGGTCGATGGAGGCGCTCTCCAAGCAGGCGATGCGGATCCTCCGCCTCTTCGGCACCGACGGGGGGGTGAGCCGGGTCTACACCACGGTGGGGCCGGAGCAGGAGTATTTCGTGGTCGACCGGGAGCTTTACTACAAGCGGCCCGACCTCCTGATCTGCGAGCGGACGCTCTTCGGTGCCCGGCCCCCCAAGGGGCAGCAGCTCGAGGACCACTATTTCGGCACCATTCCGGCGCGGGTGCTGGCCTTCATGGCCGACGCCGAGCGGGAGCTCTACCAGGTGGGGGTGCCGGTCAAGACCCGGCACAACGAGGTGGCGCCGGGGCAGTATGAGATCGCGCCGCTCTTCGAGATGAGCCAGGTGGCGAGCGACCACCAGATGGTGCTGATGGAGACGCTCCGCCGCGTGGCCACCCGCCACGGGCTCCACGTCCTGATGCACGAGAAGCCCTTTGCCGGCGTCAACGGCTCGGGCAAGCACAACAACTGGTCGATGTCGACCGATACCGGGGTCAACCTCCTCGACCCCCAGGACGACACCCACACCAACTCCCAGTTCCTGGTGTTCCTCTGCGCCGTCATCCGCGCGGTGGATCTCCACGCCGACCTGCTCCGCGCCTCGATCGCGTCGGCGGGGAACGACCACCGGCTCGGCGCCAACGAGGCGCCGCCCGCGATCATCTCGATCTTCATGGGCAGCATGCTGTCCGACATCCTGCAGCAGATCGAGTCGGGCTCGCCCAAGCGCACGATCCAGGGCGGCACGCTCGACCTCGGCGCCAAGACGCTGCCGCAGCTGC
>DATIEF010000055.1:0-3132 GCA_035455865.1 Gemmatimonadales bacterium
AAGCGTCGAGTCGTCGGCCTGGAAGAGGAGCACCGGCAGCACCGGGTAGGGAAGCCGCGCGGCCATCGCGCGGTCCGGTCGGCGCCACGTCACCGCCCCGTCCACACTCCGCGGCGCGCCGCTGTCCGCTGCGGCATCGAGCGGAAGGGCGATGCCTTGCACCACCCGGGGACCCGGTTCCTCCAGAGTGTCCGGGCGGGCGGTGAACCCGTCCGAGGCGGGTATGAACCCCCGAAGTACCAGCACCGCGGTGTCGCTCCCGCTCAACACCAGCGGCGTCACTACGTCCACACCGGGCGTTTGATGGTACTCCCGACCCCGGACGACGAAGTCGTGACGGTGGTCGTACGTCCCGCTCGCGATCAGGCGACGCTCGATGAGGTCCTGGTGGTGGCCGGGGAGCAGCACCGCCGGGGCCTCCCGCGAGGCGTACGCCGCCGCGTTCGCCGCTCGGCGCGCCGTCAGCTTTCCCGCCTGCCAGAACCCGAGCCGGACGCAGCCTGCCGCCACGGCGAATGAGATCACAAGGAAGAGACCGCGCGACCGGATGACCATCGACCTGTCTCCCGCACCGGACAGCCACACTGGCGTGCGGCCGTCGTCATTACGGTAAAATGTTGATGTTGAATGAGTTACAGGCTCACCGCACGCTGGCCCGCGGTTTGCTTGGTGCTACGCCTGTTCCCCGTGACCGTCCCGCGAATGTAACCGACCCCGAGGTGGTGTGATGCGCCGAGTCCTCCTCCCCGTGCTGGTGGCCGCGCTGGGCGCCGCTCCGCTCGCGGCGCAGCGGGACGGCGGGCCCGGCGGGCTGCGCGAGGTGAACGTGCGTCGGGGAGAGGGGAGCGGTCTGTGGGGGTCGTTCGCGCTCGGGTGGGGCAGGGAAGGCTTCCGGTTCGACAGCATGACGACCTACCAGAGCGATTTCTCCGCGCCGACGTTCACCTTCAAGCTCGGCGGCACCCCGAGCCGCTACTTCAGGCTCGGTGGTGAGATCTCGTACTGGTATTCGAGTGAAGCGCAGAGCGACCAGACGCTCTCCAACTTCCTGTTCATCGCCCAGTGGTATCCCGGGGCGCATCCGTTCTACCTCAAGGGCGGGCTCGGCCTCGTGAGCAACCACCAGAGCGGCTCCGACCCGGTCAACGGCACGTACGTGTATCGCGACAACGGGTACGGCGGCGTGATCGGCATCGGGGCCGACATCCCCGTCGGGCGCCGCCTGGCCCTCTCGCCGGAACTCAACGTGTACGGGCAGCGTTACGACAACGCAGGTACCAGCAACGACTATCGCGAACGGATCGTCACCTTCGGGCTGGGGATCACGTTCAGGTAATTCCCGGAGGACGCCAGTCCCCCGGTGCCCCGGTCGGCCGCCCTGGCCGGTCGGGGCATTCTTTTGGCTTGATTCTTCGCGGAGTGGCGGCTAGAATTGCCCCGCGCGCCCTGGTGGTGAAACTGGTAGACACGCTATCTTGAGGGGGTAGTGCCGAAAGGCGTCGCGGTTCGAATCCGCGCCAGGGCATAGCGAGGGGCGACCATCGTGTCGCCCCTTTGCAGTACCGCCACTGTAGCTCAGGGGTAGAGCACTCGATTCGTAATCGAGCGGTCGTCGGTTCAAATCCGACCAGTGGCTTGCCGTCCCGCCCCGCCGGTCTCCCGGTCTCCACATCCCGTTCCACCCGCCGCTCCGCTCGCTACCGGTGCGCCCGCGTATCGAGCACCGCCAGCACGTCGGTCTTGGTCACGATCCCGGCGAGCCGACCGCCGGTGGCCACCACCAGCACGAGATGGGGCGCCCCGGGGCCCCGCAGCAGGCGGAGCGCATCCTGGACCGATGCGTCCGGCGCGACGCTCGTGACCTCCTGATCCATCAGCTCGCCGATCCGGACCTCGTCCCAGCGCTCCGGGGCCACCTGGGAGATGGCGCTCGCCGTGAGCGTGCCCACCACCCGGCCATCGTCGAGCACCGGGTAAACGGTGTGCGCGGCGGCACCTTCGGCCATTCCGGCGACGAATTCCCGCACCGTGGTGTCCACGCCAGCGGCGGTGACGCGGGCCTGCATCGCGTCGGCCACCGCCACGCCGCCGAGCGCGGCCACCCGCACCGCCTCGTGGAGTCGCTGGTCGCCGGAGACCGACGCCGCCCCCGATACCCCGTACGCCACCGCGGCCCCGATGAGCGCCGGGATGATGAACCCGTGCCCGCCCGTGGCCTCCGCCACGAAGACCACCGCCGTGAGCGGCGCCTTGTACGCGGCGGCGATGAACGCCGCCATCCCCACGGCAGCGTAGAGCTCCGGGTTCGTGCTGTGCACCACCGCCTGGCCGAACGCCGTGCCGAACGCGCTCCCGGCCAGGAAGAGCGGGACGAACATCGCGCTCACGCCGCCCACGCCGAGCGAGAAGAGGGTGGCCACCAGCTTGAGCGCCCCGAACGCCAGCAACTCGGCGGTCCCGTGGCCGGCCCGCAGGATCTGCGACACGGCCTCGTAGTTGGGGCCGATCGGCACCAGGTCGCCCGGGAAGATCGAGAGGAAGGCCAGGCCGCAGAGGCCGGTCAGCAGCCCGCCCGCCGTCATCTTGAGCCAGTGCGGCACCTTGAGCCGGACGGAGAACGTCCGCAGCCGCCGGAAGGTGATGGCGAAGGTCATCGCCGCCAGGCCGCAGAGGACGCCGAGCCCTGCCGCCCAGAGCAGGTCCCGGCGGGTGTAACCCGCGGCGGCGGCAAAGTCGAAGAGCGGCGCCGACCCCAGGAACGCCGCCATCGTGGCATAGGACACCACCGAGGCGATGAGCGACGGCATCAGCGCCTCGTGCGCCAGGTCGTCCTGGTAGGGCATCTCCAGCGCGAAGATGATGCCGGTGAGCGGTGCCCGGAACACGGCGGACATGCCGGCCGCGGCGCCGCTGATGAGCATGATCCGCCGGTCGCGCGGCCCGAGCCCGACCTTGCGGAGCCTGGTCCACAGCCACGACCCCACCGCACCGCCCCCGTAGATGCTCGGCCCCTCGAGCGCCGCGCTGCCGCCGGTCCCCACGGTGGCGATGGCGGCCAGGAGCTTGGGGACGAACGGGCGCATCCGCACCTCGCCCTGGTGCTCGTGGTACGCCCGGATGATCTCCTCGGTC
>DATIEF010000056.1:0-2341 GCA_035455865.1 Gemmatimonadales bacterium
GGCGTCGTCCTGCCCCCTGATAAACCACTTTCGTTCCAGTCCGACGCCCCTTCTGGTGCCCCTTCGCACCTTTCTCCTCCTCCGTCCTCCTCCTCCCTCCTTCTCCTTCTCCTCCCTCCTTCTCCTTCGCCTCCCTCCTTCTCCTTCGCACTTCTTACTTCTCACTCCGCCCCATCACCCGCACCCGCCCGACCCGCCGCCCGTCCATCTCCGCGATCTCGAACTCCCTCCCTCCCGCGCGCACCCGGTCGCCGACGGCGGGGAGGCGGCCGAGCTGGCCGAAGAGGTAGCCGCCGAGGGTGGTGTAGGCGGCGTCCTCGAGGGAGAGGTCGAGCCGTTCGTTGGCCTCGGCGATAGGCATCGCGCCGTCGAGTTCGAGGGCGCCGCCGGTCGGGGCGGGCGTCCGGTCGGGCCGGTCGTATTCGTCCTCGATGGGCCCGACGATCTCCTCGAGCAGGTCCTCCATCGTGACGAGCCCCGCGGTCCCGCCGTACTCGTCGAGCACCAGCGCCAGGTGCGACTTGACGCGCTTCATGTCCGCCAGCACGTCCTCCACCTCCCGGCTCCCGGGCACGAAGAGGGGCGGCCGCATCACGTTCCGCACCGGCTGGCGCGGGTCCTGGCGCAGCGCCGCCAGGATCGCCTTGGCGTGCACGACGCCCACCACGTCATCGAGCGACCGCTCATACACCGGATAGCGGGAGCGCCCGGTCTCGGCCACGATGGCGGCGGCCTCCTCCACCGGGAGTGCCGCCTCAAGGGCGGTCATCTGGGTCCGCGGCGTCATCACCTGCTCGGCGTTCTTCTCGCTGAACTCGAACACCCCTTCGAGGAGCCGGGCGTCCTCGGTGCCGAGGCTCCCGGCCTGCTGGCTCTGCTCGACGAGGATGCGGATCTCCTCCGGCGAGTGGAGTTGCGCCTGCCCCGACCGGCGGCGGAGGCCCAGGAGCCGGAGGATCTGCCACGCGGCGCCGTTGAGGACGGCGATCGGGCCGGTCATCGCCCAGACGAAGGCGGACAGCGGCCGGATGGTGACGCCGGTGACGCGCTCGGGGTGCGCGATGGCGAGCGCCTTCGGCACCAGTTCGCCGAGGACGATGTGGAGGCCGGTGATGAGGAGGAAGGCGACCGTCGCCGCGGTGCCGTGGGTGGCCCAGGGACGGAGGGCCGCGGGGAGGCCGGTGAACCACCGCTCGAAGAGGTGCGCGAGCGTCGGCTCGCCCACCCAGCCGAGTCCCAGGGAGGCGAGGGTGATGCCGAGCTGGGTGGCGGAGATGTACCGGTCGAGGGACGTCAGGGCCCGGCGGACCAGCACCGCCGAGCCGACGCCGCCCTGGGCCAGTTCCTCGATGCGGGAGCGGCGGATCCCGACCATCGCGAATTCCGCCGCCACGAAGAACGCGTTGGCCAGGACCAGCGCAATGACCGAAACGAGCCCGAAGAGGGTGGAGCCGCCGGTAGCGTCGTTCATGGGTCCAAAAGTAGCGGGCCGGCGCCCGCGTGCGGGCTACGTGCCCAGGCTCGTGTCCTCCGCCGTGGCGCGCGGATCGGGGCGCACGTGGAAGGTCCGGGTCTGGCTCTTCCCGGCCACGGTGAGCCGCGCGGTGAACGTCCCCGGCAGCGAGACCACCGGATCCTGGGGCCGGCGGCGCCCGCCGAAGCCGGGACGGGCGGAGGTGTTGGGCTTCCAGACCGCACGATGGAGCCCGGCGGCGGCCGAGAAGGGCGCCGGCGGCTCGCGCCAGAGCGCGGTGGTGTTGGGGATGCCGGGCGCGCCGTTCCCGCGCGGGGCGGTCGGCGCCGCGCTCGAGAAGGTGTGGACCGTGGCGCCCGCGGCGTCGAGGATCTCGAGCGTCACCGGCGCCGACGCGTCGGCCTTGAGGTAGTAATAGAGGTAGGCGCCGTCCGGCGGGCTCTCCGCCTGCGGCTCGTCCTTCTGGAGCGGTGTGCCGTTGTCGGTCCCCTCGATGACGTCGATGGCGTCGGCGGGCTGGAAGAGCCACGCGTCGGCCGACGCCACCTCGGCGCCGACCTGCCGGAGGGGGGAGATGTCGTCGATGACCCAGAAGCCCCGGCCGTGTGTCGCGACGATCAGGTCGTTCTGGTACACCTGGAAATCACGGACCGAGGTGACCGGAAGGTCGAGCTGCAGGGGCTGCCAGTGGTCGCCGTCGTCGAAGGAGACGAATGCGCCGCGTTCCGTGCCCGCGAAGAGGAGCCCGCGACGGACCGGGTCCTCCCGGACCACGTGCACGTAGACGCCGGGGGGCAGCCCGTCGGTGATCTTCTGCCAGTGCTTCCCCTGGTCCCGGGTGCGGTAGATGTACGGCTCGAAGTCCTC
>DATIEF010000057.1:0-2011 GCA_035455865.1 Gemmatimonadales bacterium
CAGGACGGTGAGGGTGTCGGTGGCGTAGGCCGCGGCGCCGCGGGGGTTGAGGATCCCGCGGAAGGGGTCGCCCGGCTGGCCGCGGCCGGTGACGTCGTAGACGAGCACCGGGGCGGTGGTCTGTCCCGGGGTGAACGCGGCGACCGTCAGGTCCTGTTCGGCGCGGCTCTGGCCGTCGCCCCGGCGGTCACGCACCTCGACGGCGAGGTGATAGCGCCCCGGCGCGAGCTGGATCGGCTCCTGGAAGAGCACGCTCTCGTCGTTCCGGAGGGTCTCCTGGAAGGTGGTGACGCGGACCGTCTGGTCCCGTGTGATCGTGAGCGGCGGTGCGGAGTCGCGGGTGAGGGAGATGTCGACGTGGTAGCGCGCCACGAAGCCCTGGTCGCCCTGGCGCTCGAAGCTGAAGGCGCGGTTCTGCAGGGAAAGGCCGAGGACCGCGAGGACCGAGTCCCCGGCGGCGGGGAGCAGGGCGACGCTGCCCACGAACGGGGTCGGCCCGCCGGCGGCCAGGCGGCCGATCTGGCGGAACATCCCGTTCTCGTCGAGCATCGACGTGACGGTCTGCGCCGGCTTGGGCGTGGTCTCGGTGCCGACGCGGGTCCAGCTGCCGCAGGCGGCAGTGAGGGCCAGGGCCCCGGCGGGGAGGAGGCGGCGGGCGCCGCGGGGAAGGCGGGACGGCATGGTGATGCTCCTTGCAGGCCGTAGGTTACCGCGCGTGCCGCTCCGCGACAAGGCGCAACTTGTGGCCGTTCTGGAGGGGCGGTATTTTTTGGGATTCCCATGCGACAAGACAGTCTCGTCGGCCGGACCATCGCGGGCTACCGGCTCCTCGACCATGTCGGGGAGGGGGGCACGGCGGAGGTCTACAAAGCCGAGCATCCGACGCACGGCCTCAGTGCGGTGAAGGTCCTCCGGGCGCGGTTGGCCCAGGACCCCACGGCGGTGAAGCGCTTCCTCCGCGAGTCCGAGTTCGGCAAGCGGGTGGTGCACCCGCACATCGTGGCCACCCGCGACTTCGGGCAGACCGACGACCTCTACTACCTGGCGCTCGAGTGGGCCGCGGGCGAACCGCTGGCGACCTTCGCGGCCCGGACGGGGACGCTGGCCCCGCCCGTGGTCGCCACGATCGTCGAGCAGCTCTGCGCCGCCCTCGCGGCCGCGCACGCGGAAGGGATCATCCACCGCGACCTGAAGCCGGCCAACATCATGTACGACCCGGCCACCCAGATCGTGAAGCTCCTCGACTTCGGGATCGCCCGGGACGAGAAGGCCGCCCCCGAGGAGCGGCTCACCCGGGCCGGCTTCTTTGTGGGGACGCTCCAGTACGTCGCTCCAGAGACACTTTCGGGGGCGCTGGTCGACGAGCGGGCCGACGTCTACAGCCTCGCCACCATCACCTACTACCTCCTCGCGGGGGTCCTCCCCTACCCGGGGAAGAGCCCGCGCGAGCTGTTCCAGCAGCTGCTGCAGGAGCCGGCCACCCCGCTCAACACGGCGGTGAAGGGGCTCAAGTTCAGCCCGGCGGTCGAGGCCGCGGTCATGAAGGGTCTCGAGCGCGACCCGGTGCAGCGGTTCCAGACGGTCGGCGAGTTCGGCGACGCCTTCTGCGCCGCCGCCCGCGAGGTGCAGGCCCCCAAGAAGGGGGGATTCCTCGCGGGGCTGTTCCGCCGCGAGGAGCCGTGAGCGACACCGACCTCCTCGCGGAGCTGCTGCGACGGCGCTCGATCCGGCACGGCGACTTCGTGCTGGCCTCGGGCGCCCGGTCTTCCTATTACATCGACTGCCGTCCGAGCACGATGAGCGGCGAGGGGCAGGCCCTCATCGGCCGGATGGGTCTCGCGGCGCTCCGCGCCCGGGGCTGGCGGCCGCGGAGCGTCGGCGGCCTCACCATGGGCGCCGACCCGGTGGCGTACGCGATCGCGCGCGCGAGCGTGGACCAGCCCCCGGCGCTCGACGCCTTCTCGGTGCGCAAGCAGGCGAAGGAGCATGGGACGGGGAAGCGCGTCGAGGG
>DATIEF010000058.1:0-2524 GCA_035455865.1 Gemmatimonadales bacterium
GCATCTCAGCGCTCCTTGACCGGCGCGGCCGGCTGGCGGGACAGGATCTTGGTGAGCAGGGCCGGCGACGCCACCACCCCCTGCTGCTTGAGGAATGCCAGGAAATCGCCCAGGTCGTAGGTCGAATTATTGTTGCCGATCTGGTCGAGGTAGGTCTTCTGCTGCGCCGTGAGGGTCGGGGTGCCGAGGATCTCGGCGGTCGCCTGCTGGACCGTGACGGCCACGGCACCGCTGAAGTTGGCGGTGAGGTTGTACGGCCGATTCATCGGCAACACGACCGTGACGTTCGATGTCGTCGTGTCACCGGTCCAGTTGGTGAAGGTCTGGCTGACCTTCGGCGTCGCCGTGAGCGACTCCGGCGTCCCGGCGGCTACGAAGGCCCCCGCGGCCGTCGTGTCGCCGGCCGGGCCGCTCACCGTGCCGAGCCCACTCACCACGACCTTGACGCGATGCGCGGCGTTGAAGAGTGCGTTCACCGTGTCGGGTGTCCCGGCGGCCGCCACGGCGAAGCTCTTCCCGGTCTGGCCGTTGCTCCAGCGGTTCCCGGACGTGGGGAAGGTGAGCCGGGTGCGCCCCGAGTTGACCAATTGGCTGTCGGCGGCGCTCACGTGGACGCTGTCGCCCAGGCCGAACACCTCGCGGTACGTGACCGCCGTGACACCGTTGACCGTCACCTGCCCGCCGAACGCCGCCTGGGTGCTGGTGACGAGCCATGGCGCCGACTTGATGAACCGGAACGCGATGGGACCGTCGGCGGACACCTGGTAGATCGAGTCCACCTTGAACCCGGCCAACGCCCCGCTGTGCAGGAGGAGATTCGGGTTCGTGGTGTAGCCGAGCGTCCGGTTCCCGCTGGTACCGGGGAACGGATCGCCCGGGTCGCCGCGATTGCTGGCGCCGGGGGTGAGGAGCTGGTTCAGGCCGTCGGCCTGGAGCAACTCCACGCCCTCGTGGCCGCCGTGCGCCACCTGGGAATTGACGGTGTTCTGCGCCATTCCCGCATTGATGATGGTCTGGTCGATGTGCCACACGAGGAGCCCCGGGCCCTTGAGCTGGCTCCCGAGGTTCGGGTTGATCATCCCGCTGTCGCTCTTCAGCGCCTGGCGGTTCTCGAGGAGATAGAACTCCGACGGCGATGTGCTCGCGACGTAGAGCACCGTGTCGGAGGTCTCCACCGGGCCGAGCGTCGTGGTAGCCGTGGTCGAGACGGTGTCGAAGTTGGCCCAGCCCATGTAGAAGCGGGACCAGGCATCGTAGAACGAGGGGCTCTCCGGCACCGTGTAGTTGCCGCTCCCCATCAGGCCCCAGGACCCGATCCCTTCGGTGGACGTGCTGGCGTTCTGATCCGTGTCATAGAGGTCGGGCAGCCCGAACGTGTGCCCGGTCTCATGCGCGACCGTGCCGATCGGCATCAGCTGGCCCGCGGTGCAGCTGCCGAGGCCGCCTTGCCCGCTCTGGACGGTGTAATCGTCGATAGTGATGAACTGTCCCGGGTGCCCGGGCCACGGGGTGTCGGTCACGAAGGCCCCGCCGCCGATGACGCCACCGCTCGAGGCCAGGCCGGACAGGCTGTAACGATGGGCCCAGATGTTGTTCCCCGTCGGCGTCGTCGTGTACGGGATGCACTCGCCGCCGATGAGCGGCTGGACAAAGATCACGAAGTCGACCACGCCGTCGTTGTTGCTGTCGTAGTTGGCCCAGTTGACCCCGGCCGAGTCCTTGGTGATCGCCTCCACCAGGCCCTGGTAGAGATGCGCCATGCCGGTCGTGCAGAAGATCGCACGGCAGTTGGCTCCGTAGTAGGACGAGTCCTGGCTCAGCGTCACCCAGTCATCGATGTTGCCGGTGATGTCGAACCGGCCGCTCGAGAGCGCCTGGTAGTAGGTCCGGAGCGAGTATGGGCGGCCGTCCGTGGGCGGGTTGGCGAAGAAGACGCTGTTGTAGCTGGCGACCGGGAAAGGCGCCGACCCGTTCTTGAACTGGAACAGGAACACCGGGATGTTGAGCGATGCGCCGAAGCCGGACACCGGCTGCAGCGCGTTGGCCCCCTGGATATTCCGCGCGGCGAGCATGGCGCGGCGCTGCTGGGCCAGTTGTCGGTACTGGACCCGGAGCCCGCCGTTGGGCCGGAAGTCGAGACCCCGGACCTCCCACTGGCCCTTGGGCGGAGGCGTGGGAATGAACCCCGCCTGCTGCTGGGCCGCGACCGGGGCGGCAACGAGTGTGACGGCGAGCGCCCAGGCGGCGCCGGTGACTACGCGCATTCGAATGCTCCCCATCGGGATCTGGTGGCGATGCCGCACTGATGCGGGCCGGTCGAACCTTACCGACCGGGCCGCCCCAGTGCAACGGTGACTGCGGATGGTACTTCCTTAAAGACTCCGAGGATGTGGCGGGGGTCACATCTTGGTCGCGGGTCACGGGTCGTGAGTCGCGGCGCAGATGCCCTGGCGACCGGGCCGCGCTCAGGGAAGCTCCGGTGGGCGCCTTGGCCGCGGGGGGACCTCGACCTGTGAATGACCAT
>DATIEF010000059.1:0-7202 GCA_035455865.1 Gemmatimonadales bacterium
ACTCGGAGGCGATCGCGCGCGTGCTCGACCGGTTCCTGCGAGCGCCGTATCAGCCCGCGCTGGTGATGGCCAACGCGCCGGCGGATCTCGTGGCCCAGCTCGAGGAGCGCCGGATCAACATTCCCGGGCTGTACATTCAGGCCGAGCCGCGGCGGTATTACCCGGACTCGGGAGCGGCCGCGCATCTCCTGGGAACGGTGGGCGAGGTCACGGAAGACGAACGCAACTCGCCGCGGTATGCGGGCCTCAGGCTGGGCGCCCTGGTGGGGAAGACGGGTCTCGAGCGCGAGTACGACGACTCCTTGCGAGGACAGGACGGGCAGCGGTTCGTCGAAGTCAGTGCGGTCGGAAGGGTCGTGCGGGAGGTCGGCGCGGCGCCGACGTTGCCTCCGGTCCCCGGTGCCATCATTCGCACCACGATCGATCTCGATCTCCAGCGGTACGTGTCGAAGGTCTTCCCGCCCGGCCAGCGGGGCGCCTTGATCGCGATGAACCCCAATACCGGTGAAGTGCTCGCCCTCTACAGCGCGCCGGGCTATGACCCGAACGCGTTCGTGGGGGGAATCGATCAGGACACCTGGAAGAAACTGAACGACAACCCCGCGAATCCGTTCTTCGATCGCGCCATCCAGGCACGATATCCGCCGGGATCCACCTGGAAGCTCCTGGTGGCGGCGATTGGACTGAGGCGGGGCATCGTGACGATGAACTCCCGGATGCCGATTCCATGCACCGGCGGGCTGCAGTACGGCAACCGGTACTTCCGGTGCTGGGAGCCGCGTGGCCATGGGGATCTCACGCTCTCGCAGGCGATCGCCCAGAGCTGCGACGTGTACTTCTACCAGCTCGGGCTCAAGCTGGGGCTGGAGCCGATCCTGTCCGACGGCGTGCTGATGGGGTTCCGCGACCGGAGCGGGGTCGACCTGATGAACGAGGTCCGGCCCCGCTATCCGGCCTCGGCGGCGTATTTCGACCGGCTCTACGGGCCCCGCGGCTGGAGCAAGGGCGTGGTGCTCAACCTGGCCATCGGCCAGGGCGAGGACGACCAGACGCTGATCAACATGATGCGGTTCTACGCGGCGCTCGCCGGCAACGGGACCGCGGCGGCGCCGTACCTGGTCCACCCTGACGCCGGCGTGGCCCGCGACCTCGGGCTCTCCCCCGACCAGCTGCTCGGCCTCCGGCGCGCGCTGCAGCTGGTGGTGGACCGCGGGACGGCCTCTGCCTCCCGCATCGCCGACCTTGAGATGGCGGGGAAGACCGGCAGCGCGCAGAATCCCCACGGCAAGGACCACGGCTGGTTCATCGGCTTCGCGCCGGCCGACCATCCGCAGATCATCGTCGGCTCGATCATGGAATTCGCCGAGCACGGCGCCAGCGTGGCGCCGTACGTGGCACGGGTCATCCGGCGCTACGTGCTGGGCCCCGCCTCCGACGAGCGCCGCGCCATCCGGATCATCACCAAGGACGAGGCTGCCGCCCCCCAGGTGGTGGCGCCGGTCCCCGACTCCGTGGCCGAGGATACCACCACGATCGACACCGGCGACTCCACCGACGCGGACACGACCGGAGGGCTGCGATGAAGGGGCGCAACCTTGGGCTCGACCGCCCGCTGCTGGTCCTGGTGGGGCTCCTGCTCACCTACGGCGTGCTGATGATCTACAGCGCCGGGGTCACCGACGTCCCCACGCCGGCCAGCGGCGCCTGGGAAAAGCAGCTGGTGTGGATCGTGGTGGCGGCCTGCGCCGGCTGGGCCACCTTCTCGGTCTCGCCCCGGCTGCTGGAGTGGGCCGCGGTCCCGGTCTACGGCCTCGGGCTCCTGGTCCTGCTGGTGACGCTGGCCATCGGCACGGGCGTCGGCACGGCGGCCGGCACCAAGAGCTGGATCAGCATCGGCGGCGTGAGCCTGGGCCAGCCGGCGGAATTCGCCAAGCTCGCGACCATCCTGATGCTCGCCCGGTGGCTCTCCAGCCAGCGGGACGCGCCCGAGACGCTCCGCGAACTCGTCCCCGCGCTCCTCATCGTCGGGGTGCCGGCGCTCCTGGTCCTCAAGCAGCCCGACCTCGGGAGCGCCATCGTCTTCGGCGGGATCCTCTTCGCGATGCTCTACTGGGCGGGCGTCCGGGTGCCGCTCCTCGTCTTCCTGGCCTCGCCGCTGGTGAGCCTGCTCCTCGCATTCAGCGTTTGGAGCTGGGGGGTATGGATCGTGGTGCTGGGCCTCCTCCTCTGGTGGTGGCGGCCGTTCGTGCTCGAGGGGATCGTCGTCGGCGCGCTCAACGTGCTGATGGGGTTCATCGCGCTGCCGCTCTGGAAATCGCTGCACCCGTACCAGCAGAACCGGCTCCTCACCTTCCTCCGGCCGACCTTCGACCCCCGCGGCGCCAACTACCAGGCGCTCCAGTCCAAGGTGGCCATCGGGTCCGGCGGATGGTTCGGCGCCGGGTACCTCCAGGGCCCGGAAAAGCGCCTGGTGTTCCTGCCGGCGCAGCACACCGACTTCATCTTCGCCGTGGTCGGGGAGGAACTCGGCTTCTTCGGCGTGCTGGTGGCCCTCCTCCTCTTCCTCGGGCTGCTGATGGTGCTGGTGCGGATCGCGCGGCGGGCCAACGAGCCGTTCGGCAGCCTGGTGGCCTTCGGCATCGCGGGGCTCCTCTTTACCCACATCTTCGAGAACGTCGGGATGACGGTCAACTTGATGCCCATCACCGGCATCCCGCTCCCGTTCTTCTCCTACGGCGGGTCCTTCCTGGTGGCCACGGCGCTGGCCATCGGGCTCGCCCTCCGGATCGCCTGGGACTCGCGCCTGTCAGGCTATGCTGATGTGTGACAATGACTTAGCTGTCAAGGCCTAGCGCGGCGACCCCTCCGTCCCCAATATTGAGCCCCTCAACCACACCCCCCGGTCGGTTTCCGGCCGGGGGGCCAACCCCTGCGATAATGGCCGTAATGGCTTGGTTCAAGAAAGAACGGAAACCCCGTCCGTCGCTCCGCGCCCGGCTCGAGATCCCCGCGGACGCGTGGGAGAAGTGTGAGCAGTGCGGCCACCTCGCGCTGCGGGAGAAGTTCGAGAAGAACCTCAACGTCTGCCCGGAGTGCGGGCATCACCGCCGGATCTCGGCCGAGGAGTACATCGAGATCCTGTCCGATGAGGGGACGTGGAAGGAGCTCTTTACCGGGCTCCGCTCCGCCGACCCGCTCCATTTCCAGGGGTATGCCGAGCGGGTGGCCGCCGCGTACAAGAAGGCCGGGCCGGCCGACGCCATCTACACCGGCTGGGCGCGGCTGGAGGGGAGCCCCTTCCACCTCGGCGTGATGAACTTCGCGTTCATGGGCGGCTCGATGGGCTCGGTGGTGGGCGAGAAGATCGCGCGCCTGGCGCGCCGCTCCGCCGAGAAGCGGATCCCGCTCGTGCTGGTGTGCGCGTCGGGGGGCGCCCGGATGCACGAGGGGGTGCTGTCGCTGATGCAGATGGCCAAGACCTCGGCGGTGCTGGCGCAGCTCAACCGGATGTCGATCCCCTACGTGTCCATCCTGACCAACCCGACCACGGGCGGCGTCTCGGCCTCGTTCGCGATGCAGGGGGACGTGATCCTGGCGGAGCCAGGGGCGTTGATCGGCTTTGCGGGACAGCGGGTCATCAAGCAGACGATCGGCCAGGACCTCCCCGAGGGATTCCAGACCGCCGAGTTCCTCGTCGAGCACGGCCAGGTGGACGACGTGGTGCCGCGGGGATCGCTCCGGGAGACCACGGCGCGATTGCTCCGCCACATGCAGGGGCATGCCGTGCCGGACAGGATCGCTTGATCGCCGGTCAACGGTGAACCGTGAACAGGCAACAGTGAACGGGGGCTCCATGTGGCATCGGAGCCCCCGTTCACTATTCACCGTTCACCGTTCACCGTTCCCCGCTCCCCGCTCACCGTTCACTGTCACACCCCACTCGCCGGCACCAACCAGTGGATCGCGTGGTCGTAGAATCCCGGTTCCGGCACCGCGCCGGCGGCATCGGCGACGAGTGCGCGCTTCAGGTCGAGCGGCATCGCCGCGTCGATCCGGCGGGCGAGCCGCCGGAAGGCCTCGACCTTCCCCTTGAGCCGGCCGAGCCGGACCTCGTCGCAGGCGCCGAAGAGGACCCACCAGTGGCGCCCGTCCTCATCGCGTTCCAGGAGGTCCATCGGGAAGAGGTTGCAGATCAGCGGGCGTTCGAGGTACGCCGTGCACTGGAAGGTCTCGGGGGCGTAGAAGGGGCACTTGCAGCCGGCCCGGTTGAGCCGGGTGGCGGCCCCCTGTCCGTAGAGGCGGAGCCCCGCGTCCCGCGCGTTCAGCTGTTCCCGCGGCGTGAGGTAGACGATGCTCCGCTCGCATTTTTCGCAGCTGGGGCACCGGGTGTAATCGGTCATCAGCTCGCGGTATCCGGGCATCTGCCGGAGGCGGGAAACGAACGGGTCGGGGAGGGTGCGGTGGCGTGGCATTTCCCCTAAACTTAAGCGTACTCGCCACCCGCCACGCGCACGCGAAACCCTCGAGGCCCGGACCCCGGATGCCGCTCTCGTATCCCCAGGCCCTCGAGTTCCTGTTCCCGCGCACCACCACCATCAAGTTCGGCCTCGAGACGACGGGCCTCCTCCTCGAACGACTGGGGCGGCCGCAGGACCAGTTCCCCGCGATCCACATCGGCGGCACCAACGGCAAGGGGAGCGTCACGACGCTGGTGGCGGCGGCGCTCTCCGCCACCGGCCTCAACGTGGGGCAGTACACCTCGCCGCACCTCATCTCCTTCCGCGAGCGGATCCGGGTCAACGGCGCCGCGATCAGCGAGGAGGCGGTGTCCGCGTGGACCGATGAGCTCCGGCCGCTCATCGAGGAGACCGGCGCCACCTTCTTCGAGGCCAGCACCGCCATCGCCCTGGCGGACTTCGCCGCCCGCGGGGTCGACATCGCGGTGGTGGAAGTCGGGCTCGGTGGCCGGCTCGACAGCACCAACGTCATCACGCCGCTCGTTGCCGGCGTGAGCAAGATCGCCCGCGACCACATGAAGTACCTGGGGGAGAGCCTCGAGGAGATCGCCCGGGAAAAGGCGGGGATCGCCAAGCCGGGGGTGCCGTTCGTCATCGGCGAGACCGATCCCGCCCTGGTCGACGTGCTTCGGAGGGAATCGGCGGTCCGGGGTGGCGTACCGGTGACGGTGCCGCCGGGGGAACGGTGGGCGGGTGCGCTGGGCCTGGCTGGCGGGCACCAGCGCCGGAACGCCGCGGTGGCCCGGCAGGTGCTCGAGGCGCTCCCGGCGGAGCTGCGGCCGGACCCGGATGCGGTGGCGGCGGGATTCGCCGCGGCACGGCTGCCGGGGCGGTTCGACCGGCGGGGGAAGTGGCTCTTCGACGTTGCGCACAATCCCGACGGGATGCGGGCCCTGGTCCAGGCACTGGAGGAGGAGCGCCTGCCGCGACCGATCCACGCGGTGGTGTCGATCCTGGGGGACAAGGAGTGGCCCGAGATGCTCGTGGAGCTCGATCGGGCGGTGGACCGGGGGTGGCTCACGATCGCCCCGACCGCAGACCAGCGGCGCTGGACCCTCGAGTGGCTGGAGCGATGGCTGGCCGATCCGGCGCGGCCGCCGGCGCGGGCCACCTGGCACCTCGACGAGGACTTTCGCCGGGCGGTCCGCGAGGCTGAGGCGGGCGCCGGGACGGTGCTCGTGACCGGGAGCTTCCACACCGTCGGCGACGTGATGCTCGAGCTCGGGATGGACGCCGACGGGTGACCGGGGCGGGGTAGAGCTAAGTGCCCGCCCGGATTACCTTTGCGTATGCCCACCACGGCCCTGCCGGGATTCCGGGACTTCTATCCTGAGGATTTCGCCCTCCGGGCCCACATCTTCGAGACCTGGCGCCGGGTGGCGGCGCGTTACGGGTTCGAGGAGTACGACGCCCCCCCGCTGGAATCGCTGGACCTCTACACCCAGAAGAGCGGCGAGGAGATCGTCGGCCAGCTCTACGAATTCACCGACAAGGGCGACCGGCGGGTGGCGCTCCGGCCGGAGATGACGCCGTCGCTGGCCCGGATGGTGGCGGCCCGGGCCAACGGGCTCAAGAAGCCGATCCGGTGGTTCTCGATCCCTCAGCTCTTCCGCTACGAGCGGCAGCAGCGGGGCCGGCTCCGGGAGCACTTCCAGCTCAACTGCGACCTGATCGGCGAATCGACGCCGCTGGCCGACGCCGAGATCATCGCGCTCGCGGTCGACGTGATGCGGGCCTTCGGGCTCACCGCGCGGGACGTGCGCGTGCGGATCTCGGATCGGGTGCTCATCACCGACTGGCTGCGGCAGGTCGGCGTACCCGACACCGGGCTCGGCGTGGCACTCCAGTCCATCGACCGCCTCGAGAAGAGCCACGAGCAGGCCCGGGCGATGCTCGAAGGCGTGGCACCCTCGGCGGCGGCGCAGGTCGTGCACCGCCTGGGCGACCCGGGAGCCCGTGCGGAGCTGCGCGAGGAGCTCGTCGCGCGCGGCGACACGCTCTCGCGGTTCGGCGCCGTCCTCGATGCGCTCGACGACATCGGGCTCGGCGACTGGATCGACTTCGACCCGACCATCGTCCGCGGCCTGGCGTACTACACCGGCACCGTGTTCGAGCTCTTCGACGCCGGGCGCACGCTCCGCGCCATCTGCGGCGGCGGGCGGTACGACGCCCTCACCGGCGCGATCGGCGGCGTGGAGCTCGGCGCGGTCGGCTTCGGGATGGGCGACGTGGTCCTGGGGGAGCTCCTCAAGGACAAGGCGCTGGTGCCGGCACACGCGCCGTCGATCGAGGTGTTCCTCGCCGCAGTGACCGAGGGCGACGTGCCCGCGGTGCTCCAGCTCGCCCACGAACTCCGCGATGCCGGGATCCGGGTCGAATACGCCCTCGGCATCCAGGCGGTGGGGAAGCAGCTCAAGCTGGCGGACGCCCGGAACGCGCGCTTTGCCGTGGTGATCGGCCCCGACGACCGCGACAAGGACCAGGTGATCCTCAAGGACCTGTACGCCAAGGGCCAGATGCCGGTCGGTCGCGCCGAGATCGCGACCGAACTCGGGAAGCGCCTCGCGATCCCTGCCCCGCGACCGGCGACCCGCGACTAACGACCAACGACCAGAGACCAACGACCCGATCATGGCCGACGACAAGTCCCTGACGACCCGCGCCCAGGATTTCAGCGCCTGGTAC
>DATIEF010000060.1:0-3616 GCA_035455865.1 Gemmatimonadales bacterium
TACGCCGCGGTCGGCAAGCGGCTGACCTACGTGCTGAACGTCGCGGCGCGCGCGATCACCAAGCATGCCCTGAATGTCCACGCCGGCCACGACGACTATCACGCGGTCGACGACACCGGCTTCTTCCAGCTCTTCGCCAAGGACGTGCAGGAGGCCGCCGACCTCAACCTGGTCGCCCACCGGGTCGCCGAGCTGGCGCTCAACCCCGGGATCATCGCGCAGGACGGCTTCCTCACCTCGCACGTCATCGAGTCGCTCCGCCTCCCCGAGCCGGAGCTCATCAAGACCTACCTCGGTGATCCCGCGGACCGGATCCCCTGTCCCACCCCGGCCCAGCGCCTCGCCTTCGGCCCGACCCGGCGACGCATCCCCGAGCTCTTCGACCTCGACACCCCCGCGATGCTCGGCGTGGTGCAGAACCAGGACAGCTACGCCCAGGGGGTCGCGGCCCAGCGGCCATTCTACTTCGACCACATCCCCGCCCTCGCCGACCAGGCGTTCGAGGAGTTCGCCCGGCTGACGGGGCGGCGCTACGCGCGTGTCGGCGGCTACCGCCTGGAGGATGCCGAGTACGTGATCGTCGGCCAGGGCTCGGTCGTGGCCAACGCCGAGGCGGTGGCCGACCACCTGCGCGCGGAGCGGCAGGTGCGGGTGGGGGTGCTCAACCTCACGATGTTCCGCCCCTTCCCGGCTGACCTGGTGAGCCACGCACTGGCCGGAAAGAAGGGCGTCGTGGTCCTCGAGCGGACCGACCAGCCCCTGGCCGTCGACCCGCCGCTCCTGCGCGAGATCCGCGCCGCGATGTCCCACGGCGTCGAGAACGGGCGGGCCAGCTCCGCCGGCGGCCCGCGGCACCCCGGCGTGGCGGCGCTCCGCCCCGACCAGGTGCCCGATTTCTTCTCCGGGTGTTTCGGCCTCGGGAGCCGCGACCTCCAGCCCGGCGACATCGTCGCCGCGGTGGACAACATGCTCCCCGGCGGCGCCCGGCGCCGCCAGTTCTACCTCGGCATCGACTTCATCCGCCCGGACACCCGGCTCCCGAAGCTTCAGATCTGGCAGGAGCGGATGCTCGACGGCTATCCCGGCGTGGGCGAGCTCTCGCTCCGCTCCGCGGGCGACCTGGACCTCCTCCCCGACGGCTCCACCGCGGTGCGGATCCATTCGGTGGGCGGGTGGGGCGCCATCACGATGGGGAAGAACCTCGCGATGACCGCCTTCGAGCTCTTCGGGATGCACATCAAGGCGAACCCGAAGTACGGCTCCGAGAAGAAGGGGCAGCCCACCACGTTCTACGCGGTGCTGGCCCACGAGCCGGTGCGGCTCAACTGCGAGCTCAAGCACGTCGACGTGGTGCTCTCCCCCGACCCCAACGTCTTCCGCCACAGCGACCCGCTGGCCGGGCTGGCCGAGGGCGGCGTCTTCGTGATCCAGAGCGACCTTTCCCCCGAGGCGTTCTGGCTCACGCTCCCTGCGGGCGCACGCGCGACCATCCGCGACCGGAAGATCCGGGTCTTCATCCTCGACGCTTTCGCCATCGCGCGGGCCGAGGCGTCCGACGCCGAGCTCCGCTACCGGATGCAGGGCGCAGCCTTCCTCGGGGCCTTTTTCCGCACCTCATCGCTCCTCCAGCAGGAGGAGACCACCGAAGCGCGGCTCTTCGACGGGATCCGGGCCCAGTTCACCAAGAAGTTCGGTCACCGCGGCGGCAGCGTGGTGGAGGACAACCTCCGGGTCATCCGCCGCGGCTTCGACGAGGTGCACGAGGTGGTGCCGGGCGAGGTGGCGGGGACCGACACCGTCGCGACGGTGCCGCACATCCCCGCGGCACTCGACGTAGTGGACGCCGCACCCGGGATCGCCAACCCCGGCCGCTTCTGGGAGCAGGTCTGCACCCTCTGCGCGCTGGGGCAGGACGGCATCGCCGACCCCTTCGCCGCCATCAGCGCCATCCCCGCCGCCACCGGCACCGTCCGCGACATGAGCGGCGTGCGGATGGAGGTGCCGCAGTTCGTGGCTGCCAACTGCACCGGGTGCGCCCAGTGCTGGACCCAGTGTCCCGACGCCGCGATCCCCGGGCTCGTCAACGCCCCCGACGAGGTGCTCGCCGCGCTGGTCGGGGCGCTCGCGGACGCCGCCTTCGACCCGCTCCGCCCCCTGCTCAAGCCGTGGGGACGCGAGACCCAGCGGCTCCTGGCGCGCGAGCCGACGCTCGCCGTGCCGGACGCATTCGCAAAGGCATACGTCACCGTGGCCGACAAGATGGGGTGGGACGCCGAACGGCGCGCCGCCACCGACCGCCTCGTGGCCCGGGTGCTGGAGCGGGTGGCGGAGTTCCCCCTGGCCCGCACCCGCCCCTTCTTCGACGCCGCGGAATCGAAGCAGAAGGGCACGGGCGGCCTGCTGTCGATCACCGTCAATCCCGACGCATGCAAGGGATGCAACCTCTGCGTCGAGGTGTGCCCCGACGGCGCGCTCGTGACCGTCAGGCAGGACGACGCCACGCTGGCGCGGCTCCGCCGGAACTGGGCCGCCTGGCAGCGGCTCCCCGACACCGACGACCGGTACGTCAATGTGTCCGACCTCGACGAGGGGATCGGGGTGCTGCCGTCGCTCCTCCTCAAGAAGGCGACCTACCGCGCGATGGTGGGCGGGGACGGCGCCTGCATGGGGTGCGGTGAGAAGACCGCCGTCCACCTGATCGTCTCGACGATCTTCGCGGCGATGCAGCCGCAGGTGCAGCGGCACGTGTCGCACCTCGAGTCGCTCATCACCGACCTGGACGCCGAAGCCCGCGGCCTCGTGGCCGCCGGCGTCGACCTGGGCGCCGCCGCCACCGCCAAGGACCGCGTGGCGGTGCCGGTCGCCGCGGCCACCCGCGAACGCGTCGCCCTCCTGACCCGCACCCTGGGCGAGCTCCGCGACCTCAAGTGGCGCTACGAATCCGGCCCCGGCGGCCGGGGACGCGCGCCGCTCGGCATGGCCAACAGCACCGGCTGCTCCTCGGTGTGGGGGAGCACCTATCCGTACAACCCGTACCCCTTTCCCTGGGTCAACCACCTCTTCCAGGACTCGCCGTCGGTGGCCATCGGGCTCTTCGAGGCGCAGATGCGGAAGATGGCCGACGACGTGGCCGTGGTGCGCCGCGCCGACCGGCTCCGCGAGGGGACGTACGACGCCGCCACCGACGAGCCCGCGCTCGCGGCGCTCACCTGGCAGGGGTTCACCGACCAGGAGTTCGCGCTCTGCCCGCCGATCCTCTCGATGGGCGGCGATGGCGCGATGCTCGATATCGGCTTCCAGAACCTCTCGCGGCTCCTGGCGTCGGGGAAGCCGATCCGGGTGGTGGTCCTCGACACCCAGGTGTACTCCAACACCGGCGGACAGGCGTGCACCTCGGGCTACACCGGCCAGGTGGCCGACATGTCCGGGTTCGGCAAGGCGCAGCACGGCAAGGCCGAGGTCCGGAAGGAACTGGCGCTCCTGGCCATCGCCCACCGCGGCGTCTACGTGCACCAGAGTTCGCAGGCCGCGGCGAGCCACCTGATCGGCGGCGTGCTCCGGGGGCTCCACAAGCGCCGCCCGGTGCTCATCAACGTCTACACGCCCTGCCCGGTGG